>JAFLTK010000011.1 GCA_022511505.1 Muribaculaceae bacterium | reverse complement strand
CGTCACCACGGAAAAAGGCGATGCAATCCTTTATCCCTGACACCATTATCCCAATGCCTACGAGTATCAGGATAACGCCGATTATCAGCGTGGCGAGCGTCTCAAACTTGCCATGACCATAGTCATGGGTGCGGTCAATGGGCTTGGAGGCCGTGCGAACAAACACCACGATAATGAGGTCGGTCAGCAGGTCGGAAAGCGAATGAACCGCATCGGCCACCATCGCCGAACTCTTGCCAACAAATCCTGCGACAAACTTGAACGCCACCAGCAGCAGATTGACCACACTCCCAACCGCCGTCACCTTATATATCTTCTTTTCTCGCGTTGCCAACATGACTGCAAAACTAATAATTATATTCAAAAAACACAAATCAGGCACTATCGTTCAAAGAATGGCGGTGGATAAACAGCAAGACTTTAAACTTGCAGTTGTTTTAACGATGATAAAATGCTACCTTTGTGCAAATTATATTTAAAATGATAAAAAATAAGAATGTCACAATTATAGCAAAATCAGAGCCTTTCATTAATTTCATGAAATGCTTTCTGATTATTGGAGTCGTTGCCATCCATAGCGATATTAACTATCAAGGACCGCCCGACATCAATCTGACAGGTAGTTATATTGCTACTTTTTTCTCTCAAAAGTTGGCCGCAGTTGTTGTTCCTTGTTTTTTTATTCTATCGGGATATCTATATTTCAGAAATATCAAAGTTTTTGACTTTCAAGTTTACAAGAAAAAATTAAAGAGCAGAATTTATACTCTCGTAATTCCTTATATACTATGGAATTTTCTTGACTTGGCGTGCTATCTAATTAAGTATTATTTAATTGAGAGTAACACCGATTGTCTATCCCTATTTCAGGTTATTAAAGATGGCTATCCTTATGCTTTTGCATTTTGGTTTATACGTAATCTTATTTTCTTTGTGTTAATCTCACCTGCTGCCTATCTCATTGGCGGCCTAAATAAATGGATATTGATAGCCTTCTTACTTATTCTGATGGGTTTTAATATTCCTCTTGGTGGTTTTGAATATTTCACTATCGGATGCGGCATTACGCGATTTGTTCCCGACAGTTTTTTCAATCTGCCTTCACTAAAAATATGGATTTTAATATCTCTTTGGTTGATTTTTTCTATAATTATATTATTCATTGACTTTGACCGTTTCTTTATTTCTGTTAAAATAACAATGACAATATGTGCTTTCTTTGGATTATATAATTTCTTCAAAAAATATTATACTCGACTTGTTAATAAAATTACTTTAAGTGTTGTTGCTTCTACATTTTACATTTATGCGCTACATCAATTTTTATGTTTTCCGGTAAAAAATTTATTTATCAAAATTTTTGGTGTCACCACATTTTGGGAATCAATGACGGCATATTTTGGTAATTTTCTTGCTGTCTTAGTTCTTTCCTATAGTATCTGGCTATTAATGAAACACACCCTCCCCCGACTGACTAATATACTGAGCGGCAACCGCTGACACTAACCAATACAAAAAACTCCCCGCACTTATTGAGTACGGGGAGTTTTTAATTAATTTTCTTATAACGTCGAAAGGGCTTGGAGTATTTCCAATACTTCGCCGCGGGAAAGACGTCGCGAGTGCTTGAGATGGGTCGCCAATTCGCGGGCTATGGATTGAACACTCTGATGATTAAACACTCGGTGGAGAGTATTATAGTTTTTTTCAAACAATCGTTCAAGTTCGTCAAAATCGAGCGAGCACGTTTGAGTGGCTTCCTCGGCAATAACATCGTGTAGAGATTGCTTTATTTCAAATCTCACGGGCATTCCATCGAGTACCAACGAGCGACATAAAGCGTTGGAAATAACCATCGCTGTCATCAAGTTAAAACTATTTAGAAGTTTATTCCATGAAGTTTTGGCCGAAACCGAAGGACTTCCCGAGAAATAGAAACTATTTGACAAAGTCACCACCTCGTGGCTATCGGCGTCAACGTTGATTTCTTCGAGAAAATCCTCGCCATCAAAGAAAAACAAACCTATAGCCATCCCGGTTGCTCCATAACAACGGTCATCGTCATGGCGATAGCGAAGCGTTTCCATACTCTAAGTGTTTCTACACAATTAGTTGACAACCATTATCTTGGTTACAGCACCATTGGAACTACCGCCCTGAGCACCTCCACCTGCCGAGGCAAAAACAAAGTAGACACCTGTCTTAACGCGCTTGCCGGAGGCTGTACAACCATCCCAAGTTGCCATACCTCCTTCGGCTGTTGTCTCATAAACAACGTTACCCTGACTGTCGGCAATCTTTACGAGCGAGTTTTCCATCAATCCGGCGATAGTAATCCAACCGGTATATTCGGGACGAACGGGGTTAGGATAGGCATAAACGTTATTAAAATCTTCGGCTACGGGCGATGAGTTGGAATTGTAGCAAAGCAGACCCAATTTGGTGCCTACATAGACGCGGTTGCTTATCTTATCGGCGAGCACGGCTGAAATTTCGTTGGTGGGCAGAGGTGAATTCTCTACAGTAAAATTTTCTATAATTCTGTCGCCGTTAGGACTAACAAGAAATAAACCGCTCTCGGCAGTGCCAAGCCACTTGCGGTTGGAGTTATCAACCGAGATAGTGTAGACATAGTCACTTCCAAGCAAATAATCGGCATAGTTTGTACCGTCGTTACGCGGCACTTTGATGCGGTTAAAGGCGTCAGTTCTTGGGTTGAAAGTCTTGGGGTTGGTGATTTCAAATACACCCATAGTTGTTCCAATCCAGACATGACCTTCCTTATCTTCGGCGATAGAGAGTGTGTACAAAGGCGTTGAACTCTTACCATCCTGATCTACAAATGTCGATATTTTAAAAATCTCATCATCAGATGTATCAAGCCAAGTTCCCTTTGTATCAATTACAGTTAAACCTGCTTGCCAAGCACCGTCAAAGGTAAAAATTTTACCAGATTCTTTATGAACTAATATGCGAGATGAATGTGATTTATAGTAGTAGTCAATAGTATTGTATTTTTTCCAATCTTCTTTTTTAACATCATTGGGATTTTCACGACGTTTAGCAGCAGGTAGGACGCTCAAGAAACTATAATTTTCAATAGTGGTTGATTTATCATGAAATGAACCTACCCACAAGTTTCCTTCAGGGTCAAAAGCCGCTGAATAAGTATTGATTCCATAAGGTGTTGTGAAAGGAGCATTTGAATTATTATATGCTCCTGCATATTCACCATTGGTAAACTTTATTATACCTTCACTACCACTGACTACATAGAAAGTATTAGAATCATCAGGATCCTCAACAAGACCCTGTGAATTTACAAAATAGTAACCGCCTTTTCCATCTGAATGATTTCTACTCCAAGGAGAAAAATAGGTTTTATCAGCCGTAGAACCGGCTACATCAAAAAACTGTCCGTCTATAATCAAATCTGTATATTGGCGTGTATCAATCCAACCATCTGTAGGATAACGATTGCCAAAGCCTCGGTTCATTACATATATATGGTCACCGGCCACATTATCTGTAAGATACATAGGAGCGCCTACACTCGAAGCACCCTGAGGTTTCATGCGGTCGTGGACAACGGTCGCTGTCGTGCCGTCGACCGTATAGTTGGCAACACCGCTGATGTTGGCGCTCCAAATGTTTGAAGGAGACTTGGCGAATGAAACGAGCGAGCCACTGGTTACTGATGGCAGGCTACCAACATTGGTGAAGTTTAATGTCTGTGCATCGACTTTGTAGAGGGTATTGTTATAATTCAGATAGTTACCATCCTCGCTTTCGATGAAAGTGAGGTTTTTGAGATTAGCATTGACGTTTTTGCCATATTGTGCATTTAACGGGTCGTCATATCTGACAACCATACCATCCCACGGGCTACTGTAAGCCATCATGTTGTCGCTCAACTTGACAAAAGAGGTTACCGGAGTTCCTTGCACAAACTTGAAATCGCTAAACGAGCGGATGCTCTTACCGTTTTCAATAGCATAAACCTCGTTGCCGGTGGCAATCATCAACACGTTGAGAAGGGGGAAAAAGGCTGTTACATTCTTATTATAGATACCTGAGTCTATAACGTGGAATTTTTTTCCATCGACAATCACAACGCCAAACGAAGTGGCAACATAGATTTTGCCATTTTCAAAATAGGCGCTGTTAACATTCTTGTCAACGCTCATAACGGCATCCACAATATCGGGAATATTGACAACCTTTCCGTTGTCAAAGAGCAGGTCTATATTACCGTTGGCGTATGCGATAAAGAGATAGCCATCCTGCTTGTTATAGCGGATGTAGCTAACGTTGTTGTCACTCAGGACTGTCGACGAGGTGTAGGACGTCGACGAGTCGTTGGTTTTATCATAGTCAAACAGATATCCGTTGGAGACGTAATAAACCTTTGAAGGCGTGTCAATCAACGATGTCACACTTGTTGCAAATGACGAAAATCTCTCCCAACTGCCAACACCTTGGGCAGATAAAACGCTTACCTGGAAGAGAGCCGCCAATATGATTAAATAACGCTTAAGCATTGTAAAGTAGAGATATAGGTTATTAAATTGTCTTCTAAGAAATAGCAGGCCTCGGCGAAGCCTCGATAATGGTTAAAGGTTTTTTAATAGATGTTCAATCAGTTTACGGGTGGCGCGGCCGCGGTGGGAAATGTTGTTTTTCTCGGCGGCCGACATTTCGGCAAACGAGCAGTCGGCTTCCACAGGTTTGAATATGGGGTCATATCCAAAGCCGCCGTCACCGCTGCGTTCGGTCAGAATAGTTCCCTCAACCTCGCCGGTGAATGTCGACAGACTATCGCCCTCAATTAGGGCGATGACGGTCACAAATTTTGCCGCACGATTGCTTTCGTCCTGCATGCGGTCGAGGAGTTTGGCAACGTTGTCGGCCGGAGTGCAATGCTCGCCTGCATATCGAGCCGAATAGACACCCGGCTCGCCGTTGAGCGCGTCGACCATCAATCCGGTATCGTCGGCAAAACAATCCAATCCCGTCCGCTCTTTCACCCAGCGGGCTTTCTGAATAGCGTTGCCCTCGAGGGTAGGCGATGTCTCGGGAATTTCGCCCTCAAGATTGATGTCGGCCAGCGAGAATATCTCGGCGCGGTCGCCAACTATCGAGCGAATTTCCTCGAGTTTATGGGGATTGTTGGTTGCAAAAACTATCTGTTTCACTTTTTTATAACGTAAATAGATGTTGGTTTATTGCATTATCAGCCAACAACAATGTTAACAATCTTTCCGGGAACTACAATAATCTTTCTTACTGTCTTTCCTTCTATCCACTTGCCGGCAGCCGGATTTTCAAGGGCAACCTTTTCAATTTGCTCTCGCGGCATGTCAACCGGTACCTCGATATTGAAGCGGGCTTTGCCGTTGAACGATACAGCCATCGTAACGTTGGCTTCCTTGAGATATTCCTCGTTCCATTCGGGCCAGCGTGCATCTACAATGCTGGTATCGTGGCCAATAGCGCTGTGCCATAGTTCCTCGGTAACGTGGGGAGCAAACGGCGCAAGCAATATCAGCAACTGCTCGAGAATGGCGCGCGAGTGGCATTTTTGCTGGCTCAACTCGTTGACACAAATCATGAAAGCGCTGATTGACGTGTTAAACGAGAATGTCTCGATGTCGCGCGTCACTTTCTTTATAAGTTTGTGGAGCGATTTGAGCGCCTCGGGCGTGGGTTCGCTGTCATCGACAAGCAACGTGTCGCCTTTGTAGAACAGGTTCCACAATTTCTTTATAAAGCGGTTGACGCCGTCAATGCCGTTGGTATCCCAGGGCTTGCTCTGCTCGAGCGGACCGAGGAACATTTCATAGAGTCGGAGAGTGTCGGCGCCATACTGCTCAACGATGTCGTCGGGGTTGACAACGTTAAACATCGATTTTGACATCTTCTCTACCGCCCATCCGCAGACATATTTACCATCTTCCAGAATAAACTCGGCCGTGGCAAACTCAGGACGCCAATTCTTAAACGCTTCGGTATCAAGAATATCACCCTTGACGATATTGACGTCGACGTGGATAGGAGTAACGTCATAGTTGTCCTTTAGACCGGCGCTGACAAAGGTATTGGTGTTTTTTACACGATACACAAAGTTGCTGCGACCCTGAATCATACCTTGGTTAACGAGTTTCTTAAACGGCTCGTCCTCAACAATATAACCGAGGTCATAGAGGAATTTGTTCCAGAAACGAGAATAGATGAGGTGCCCCGTAGCATGCTCGGTACCACCGATATAGAGGTCCACGTTGCGCCAATATTCGTTGGCCTCGCGCGATACGAGCGCGTCGTTGTTGCGCGGGTCCATATAACGCAAGTAGTAGGCCGATGAGCCGGCAAAACCGGGCATCGTGTTCAACTCAATAGGATATCCCTCGGCTGTCTTCCAGTTTTCAGCGCGGCCCAGAGGGGGCTCTCCGGTCTCGGTCGGCAAATATTTGTCAACCTCGGGAAGCAGCAACGGTAACTGTTCAAGGTCCATCACGTTGGGAACACCGTCTTTATAATAAACAGGGAACGGCTCGCCCCAATAGCGCTGACGGCTGAAAATAGCGTCGCGCAGACGGTAATTTACCTTTACCTTGCCGAGCCCCTTCTCCTCGATGAATTTCTTCGTAGCGGCAATAGCGTCTTTAACCTCCATACCGTTGAGATTGAGTTCGGCGCCGGCGCTGTTTATCATCTTGCCGCTCTTGGCATCAAAACTTTCGGTCGAAACGTCGGCACCCTCAATCAAGGGGATAATGGGCAAATCAAAATGTTTGGCAAACGCATAGTCACGGGAGTCGTGGGCCGGAACAGCCATAATGGCGCCGGTGCCATATCCGGCAAGCACATAGTCGCTCACCCAGATGGGAATCTGTTTGCCCGTCAGCGGATTGACAGCGTATGCGCCAGTGAACACACCGCTAACCTTCTTGTCAATCATGCGCTCACGCTCGGTCTTATGCTTGACGGCAGTCAGATATTCATCGACAGCCTCGCGGCGGTCGGGTGTAGTGACTTTGTCGACATACTCGCTCTCGGGCGCCAATACCATGAATGTCACGCCAAAGATAGTATCGGCACGCGTGGTGAAAATATCAAGCACTACGTCGCTATCGGCCACCGGAAATTTCATCTGTGCGCCCTCGCTGCGGCCAATCCAGTTGCGCTGCGTCTCTTTCAGCGACTCGGTCCAGTCAAGTTTTTCGAGACCGCGAAGCAAGCGCTCGGCGTAGGCGCTTACTCTGAGGCACCATTGATACATCAACTTCTGCTCAACGGGATACCCGCCGCGAATCGACAATCCTTCGCTTACCTCGTCGTTGGCCAATACCGTTCCCAGTTCGGGACACCAGTTGACCATCGTGTTGCCAAGGTAAGCGATGCGATAATTCATCAACACCTCGCTTTTAGCCTTCTCGTCCAGAGCCTTCCAATCGTCGGCTGTCAACTTCAATTCCTCGCCGCAAGCCGCTGTCAGTCCCTCGGTACCCTTCTTGTCGAGATGTTCAACCAATTCGGCAATAGGACGCGCTTTCTCGGCTTTCGTGTCATAATAACTGTTAAACATCTGAATGAAAGCCCATTGCGTCCACTTGTAATACTCGGGGTCACAGGTCTTTATCTCGCGTTTCCAGTCATAACAGAAGCCAATCTTGTCAAGCTGACTGCGATAGCGGTTGATGTTGACATTGGTTGTCACCTCGGGATGCTGACCCGTCTGTATAGCATACTGCTCGGCCGGCAATCCGTAGGCGTCATACCCCATGGGATGCAACACATTAAATCCTTGCAGACGCTTAAAACGCGACACAATATCACTCGCTATATAACCCAGGGGATGACCCACGTGCAAACCTGCTCCCGACGGATAGGGGAACATATCCAAAACATAAAACTTGGGACGCGACGGGTCAATCACCGTGTCATAAACGCCATTTTTCTGCCAGTACTCCTGCCAGCGCGGCTCAATTTCTCTATGTTTATACTCCATTTTGAAGCAATTTAGTCACACATATAAATATAATCGCGCAAAGTTAATAAAAAAACGCGACATATCAATGCCGAGAATAGTTAATAGACAGGGCAACCGCATCAAAATATTTAAAGAGTTCACGAAGATACACTCCGAAGGTGTGTATCTTCGAAGTCTTATCAGGCCACGTTCCTTGCGAAGATAAATCTAAGAATGATAGGTAAAATTATTGCCCATTAC
>JAFLTK010000010.1 GCA_022511505.1 Muribaculaceae bacterium | reverse complement strand
CGCCGCACGTTGCAGACCGGATGTTTTTTATGCAGTTAATCAAGGAATTTGCAGCGGGTGGCGGTGGTTTAAGGATTATTTTGTATTTTCGCGGTGATTATCGCGCGCGAGTTGTTATATAGATGTAGACCGCCGGGTTTATGTGTAGCGCCGCGGCGGTTTGTGTTATTGAAATCGATTTGCAAATGAAAGATTTGATTATTGATAAGTTGACAACAGAGCGCACGGTTCTCGTGGGCTTGATTACGGCTACCCAGAATGAACAAAAGGCTAATGAGTATCTCGATGAGTTGGCGTTTCTGGCCGACACGGCCGGGGCGGTGACCGTCAAGCGCTTCCTCCAACGATTGGATTACCCGAACTCTCGCACCTACGTCGGCAAGGGTAAACTCGACGAAATCAAGCAGTTTGTTGAAGCAAACGACATTGGTTTGGTCGTATTTGACGATGACCTAACCTCCAAACAGGTGCTTAATATTGAGCGTGAATTGAAGGTCAAAATCCTTGACCGAACGACGCTCATCCTCGATATTTTTGCCAAACGCGCACAGACGGCCAACGCAAAAACTCAAGTCGAACTGGCCCAGTATCAATACCTTTTGCCTCGACTGACACGACTCTGGACCCACCTTGAACGCCAGCGTGGCGGTATCGGTATGCGCGGCCCGGGCGAGACTCAGATTGAGACCGACCGCCGTATTATTCTCGACCGCATTTCGCGCCTCAAGGAGCAACTCAAGGAGATTGACAAGCAGAAGGCCGTTCAGCGCAAGAACCGCGGCAAGCTGACCCGCGTGGCGCTCGTCGGCTACACCAACGTCGGTAAATCGACGCTGATGAATCTGCTCAGCAAGAGCGACGTTTTTGCCGAGAACAAACTCTTTGCAACGCTCGATACGACCGTTCGCAAAATCACTATCGACAACCTGCCGATGCTGTTGACCGACACCGTCGGGTTTATCCGCAAACTCCCCACCCACCTTGTCGACTCGTTTAAATCGACCCTCGACGAGGTGCGCGAGGCCGACCTGTTGCTCCACGTTGTCGACATCTCCCATCCCAATTTTGAGGAGCAAATCGAGGTCGTCGACAAGACGCTCAAAGAGGTGTGCAACGGCGCAGACAAGCCGATGATAATGGTGTTCAACAAGATAGATGCCTACAACTACACCCCCAAGGACGAGGACGACCTGACACCGCGCTCTCGCGAAAACATTCCCCTCGCCGAGCTTAAAGAGACATGGATGAACCGCATGAGCGACAACTGTGTGTTCATCTCGGCCAAAAAGGGGATAAACATCGATGAGTTGAAGCAGAAAATTTATGAAGAGGCCAAACTTATCCACACCGCCCGTTTCCCCTACAACGATTTCCTCTACCAGAAATATGACGACCTTGAAACCGCAGAGTGAGCGCCGCCCAATGGAGTGGAGCCGTCTTATCCTCGACAAGCGTTTTGGCCTTGAGGACTATCACGACCCGCGACGCAGTGCGCGGACCGAGTTTCAGCGTGACTTTGACCGCCTCGTGTTCTCGTCGCCATTCCGTCGCCTGCAAAACAAGACTCAGGTGTTCCCCCTCCCGGGAAGTATCTTTGTCCATAACCGTTTGACCCACAGCATCGAGGTGTCGAGCGTCGGCCGTTCGATAGCCAACGAGGTTGCTATCTGCCTGCGTGGCAAATATGCCGCCGAGCCATGGGTTGGACGCCTCGACGCGATGGGCGAAATCGTCGGGGCGGCTTGTCTGGCTCACGACCTTGGCAATCCGCCATTCGGCCACTCGGGCGAGAAGGCCATCTCGACATTTTTCAGCGAGGGTGACGGAAGCCGCTTTGAGCAACAGTTGACACCCGAGCAGTGGGCCGACCTGACCCACTTTGAGGGAAACGCCAACGCTTTCCGCCTGCTGACCCACCAGTTCAAAGGACGTCGCCCCGGCGGCTTTGCCATGACCTACTCGACCCTCGCGGCGATTGCAAAATATCCGTTTTCGTCGTCGATGGCCGGCGAGAAAAACAAATTTGGATTTTTCACTACCGAGCGTGCCGATTTTGCCAAAGTTGCCGACGCCCTCGGCATGATAAAACTCGAAGAAACCGACGCGGGCATAAAATATGCGCGCCATCCGCTTGTCTACCTCGTCGAGGCGGCCGACGACATCTGCTATGAGGTGATGGACCTCGAGGATGCCCACAAACTCGGCATCCTGACCTCCGACCGCCTCGAGCCGCTTCTCCTCGGCTTTTTCGACTCAGAGCGACGCGCCCAGATGGAGCGCGCCCTGGAGCATATCGACGACCCCAACGAGCGCATCGGCTACTTGCGGTCATGTGTCATCGGCAAACTGGTCAACTGCTGTGTCGACGTGTTTGTCGAAAACGAGGAAGCGATATTGCGCGGCGAGTTTCAGGGGCAACTTCTCGACCATATCCCGGCAACCGAGCGCGAGGCGTTCTCGCGTTGCGTCGACCTGTCGTGGAGCCGCATCTACTGCGCGCCAGACGTTGTTGACATCGAACTCGCCGGTAACCGCATCATCACTTTCCTGATGGAGAAACTGACCGAGGCGGTCGTAAACCCCGAACTGAACTACTCCAAACTGCTCCTGTCTAAGGTGCCTCGCCAGTACCAGATTGACGACCCGACGCTCTATGGCCGCCTGCAGGCGACTGTCGATTATGTCTCGGGCATGACCGATGTATATGCTCTTGATTTATACCGCAAGTTAAATGGTATGAGCTTAAAAATCAATAACTGACAGTAATGAAATCCCTCCTGCGATATATCCTCGCCGCTATCGTTGCCATCGTCACGACGATGCCGCTATCGGCAATTACCATCGACGAGATTCCCAACGTTCAGGTTGCCAATCGCAACCATTTTGTGTCAGACCCTACCGGTCAACTCGACGCCTCGACGGTCGATGCCATCAACCGCCGTCTGGCAGCCTTGACACAAGAAACGACGGCCGAAGTCGTCGTTGTTGTGGTCGATAAGGTCGACCCCTCGATGACCCCACGGCAGATGGCCTACGACATACAGAGCCGCTGGGGCGTCGGTAAGCGCGACGTTAACAACGGCCTTGTCATTTTTGTATCTATCGGCGACCGCCGAGCCGAGATTGTAACCGGTCGAGGGCTCGAGGGTATTATTCCCGACGTCGTTGCCGGGCGCATCGTTCGCGACGTGATGGTACCCCATTTTAAGGAGGGAGACTACAACGGCGGCGTTGAGGCCGGGGTCAACGCCGTCGCCTCTATCATCGCCGCCCCCGAGAATCGCGACGAGATTCTGTCGACCATGACGCCCGACAATGACCTAACCGCCGAAGAATTTTGGGATTTCTATGTCAAGTTTGCCGGCGCTATCTTACTGGTAATGACCGTTATGGCTATATACATGTTCCGCTCGACACGCCGACTGCCCCTGGCCATGCGTTATCCCAGGATTGAGAAAGTCAACGTCGTCATGCTGATGCTCAGTTGCCTGTCGCTCGGCGCCGGGTTCATCGTCTATTACTTCTACCGTCGCGGGCTCAAGCGTCTTCGTCGCGGCAGACACTTATGTGCCAACTGTGGGCATCAAATGGACCTTATGGACGAGGAAACCGACAATTCCTATCTGACCCCGAGCCAGGACCTTGAAGAGCGGCTGAACTCAGTCGACTATGACGTGTGGGTATGTCCCGAGTGCAACGAGGTCGACGTCATTCCCTACGTCAACGCCTCGTCGCCCTACAAAGAATGCCCGCGTTGCGGCGCCCACACCTTGACGCTGACCGAAAACCGCGTTCTTCGCCAGCCAACCACCCGCACCCAAGGCATCGGCGAGCGCGTCTACACCTGTCGCAACTGTGGCAACCGCGTCAGCGAGCGCTACACCATCCCGGCCACTCCCGACCCGTCGGCAGCCGTAGCCGGGGCCGTTCTCGGCTCAATGCTTGGCGGACGCGGCGGCGGTGGAGGCGGCGGTATCCGAGGCGGTGGTTTTGGAGGCGGCACAAGCGCCGGAGGCGGTGCCGGCGGCTCCTGGTAATTTCCCCCTATACGTCCACCGGCGTGATAGTGAGATCAGGCGCGACTAAGAATGCCCGGCGGCAGTCGAGATTGGCCCAAGTACGGGTAATGACAGCCTCGGTGAGTTGTGTGTGGCCAAAAATGGAATAATCGGCAGTTTGAATGAGATAGCCCTTGGCTTCACGCATATCGGCCCATACCGGAGAGCCAAATCTGTCACAACCGCCGCGGTAGGAAGAGACGAAGTTGAACCATTGCAACAGAGTGTCAGGTTTGTCCGCGGCCTGTTTGGGCAATTGGTTGAGGAGCAGCCCGAGTTGGGTAATATCACCGGGTGCGTCCAAATGATGTAGCCATTCGACAAGTATCGGAGCGTGGGTAAACACTACCCTTTGACCATTGATATCAATGTGATGTATGATCTTGAACAAGTCGATGTTGTCGAGAATCAATGCTTTAATTTGCTCATAATTGTTAAAATCCATGCGACATGTCTCTCCGAAGTCACACAAGTAGTGCAGGTCATGATTGCCGAGTAACAGCGTAACATTGCTGTGAGCGCGAGCAAACTTGATGATTTCACGGAAGTTTTCTAGCGAATCCTGTATTGGAATTCGTTCGCGCGGATAAGGGTCGTGGTAATCGCCAAGGAATACAATGTCGCGGCAATCAGAGTATTGCTCAACGGCACCCTTCCAGAATACTCGGCCGTGCACATCCGGAATAACAAGAATCGAACCGGCAAGGAGGGAATGGCATTGCGGGGCGGCTATAGTTTCGGCCGCTTTTTCCTGAGACATTGGAATAGTCATAAGCATCAGATTAAATCAAAAAAGCATCATTGGGCGCAACGGGCATAGCGTCGCCATTTGCAAAGATAACAACTTTTTGAATGATTTTTCAATTTAATCCTCCCGAAATACATGGCAACCGCATAAAATCAGTCAAATCTGCTACATCTGCTATTTGAGCCGGGCATTGGCAGATTGTTGGCACGGCCGGGTGAGAGGAGCAGTTATAATTGTGGAAAAAGTATTAAAATGTAGTTAAAAAAATAATATTTTAGGGCAGAATACTTTTAAAATATAAGAAAAGGTATTATTTTTGCATGCTTAAAAGCATAATTGAGACAAAAACGCGCAGTAAACGGATGAATAATGCCAAAATGTTACATTTATAAAAATGTGTTTTTCTTAATATTGCGCCATTTTTATTACCAAAATACTTCAGAAAAAACAATCGGTAGATGAAGAAAAAGTTATTTTTAAGTGCCCTTTTGAGCGTGTCGGCGATTGGTCTGATGGCCGCGCCGGTGTCCAAGGAGCGTGCAGTGAAAACTGCCGAGACTTATATCGCGAGTCGCACCGGAGCCACGGTGAAAATGGCGTCGGTTTATCAATCGACCGATGCATATTATATTGTGAACCTCGCCCCTCAGGGCTGGGTTATCGTGTCGGCCGACGATAATGCGAGCCCCGTTATCGGTTATTCTACATCGGGCCAGTTGTCGTGGCATTCGATTCCCGAAAACATGAACAGCATGCTCGTCGAGTATGGCGCGCAAGTCAAAGAACTTGCGGCCAAGACCAAGGTTGCCAACCGTCGCTGGAACAGCGTCAATCTTGTCTCGGCTACTCGCGACGAGGAAAGTTCGATGATAAGCCCCTTGATTTCAGTCCATTGGAATCAGACGGCTCCGTTCAACTATTACTGTCCCGGTCAGGGCAACACAAAGGCAATCGTCGGCTGTGTGGCCGTTTCGATGAGTCAGGCAATGTCGGTTCAGAAATATCCGCCGCGCCCCACGGGCTACATGGACTATACTCCCCCGGGCTATTCCAACATACGTCTCGAGTATGACGGCGAGACTCCCTACGACTGGAATGCTATCCTTGCCGGCAGCAACCAGTATCGCGAGGCTGCCCGCTTGATGTACCATGCAGGCGTCAGTGTCAAGATGCACTATGGCGCCGATGGTTCGGGCGTACCCTACAACGACCTGTATCTCATTCGCGACGCTTTGCGTGACATCTTCCAATATGGCAGCGGCGTCAGCTACTACTATCGCGAGCAGTATGAGGCATCGTTTGGCAAGCAGGCGTGGGTTCGCTTGATGCTCAACGAACTTGCCGCCGGTCGCGCCATCGTCTACAACGGTACCGGTACAGCCGGCCACTCGTTTAACGTTGACGGTTATGACGGCTCGATGTTCCACCTCAACTGGGGTTGGGGCGGCATTGGCGACGGCTACTTCCAACTCGACAAACTTTATGACGAGTATCAGGGCATTTCATTCCCCAACAACCATATCGCCGTTATCGGTATCGGCTCGCCCGACCGCGAGTTACGCTCAATTGAACTCGACGCGATGAGCATCGAGGAAGACCTTGAGCCCGGCGCAGTTGTGGCCAACGTGACCGTCAACGGTACAACTCCCAAGCCGGTTTACAAACTCGAGGCCCTCGGCGTGTTCCAGAACGGCGTGCGTCAGGACATCCCCTTCGAGATTGTCAACAACCAACTCGTGACAACCAAGAAACTGAGCGCAGCCACCAAGGCAAGTTATGACATCGACGTGCGCGTCACAACGAGCGTTCCCGCCGATGAGCCCGCGTTCATCCAGTCGTTTACAATCACCGTTCAGACCTGGCAACCCATCGACCAGGCAACCTCGGTTTCCTATGACCGCGCCACCGGAAACTTCGAGTTCAAGACCAAGCATGGTGCAAGTTACACCCTCCGCTCGGCTGCCGGCGCCACTCTGGCATCGGGTTCGCTGAACAACCTGCCGCGCTTCACCATCAACAAGGCCACCCTTGCCGCCGGCAAGAACACCCTTGAGATTCGCCGCGGAAACGAGGTTAAAACGTTGACACTCATAAAGTAACGAGCCTAAAAGAATAAGCAGATATGAAAATCAGAAGCATAAAATATACAGTATTAGCAGCCTTGGCGGTTGGAACATTGGCTGTGTCATGTAAAGAAAGCGACAAGCCCGAGCAGCCCCTGAGCGGAAACCTCGTGACCATTGACACTCAGGTCTACACCAAGCGCAACGTCACTCTCGAGTTGGGCGAAGGCGCCACGATGACCATCTTTGTAAAGACCGGAGGCTCGGCCGAAGCCGCCGACTTCATGCCGCCCGTAAAAGCTGAGCGCGGCGCCTCGGGATGGACAACAAGCCCCGAAATCCGCCTCGAAGAGGGCCAGACAATCTGCATGTATGCCGTGTCGCCCTATAACTCGGCCTATACCAACCCGTCGGCCGTTCCGTTCAACACTAAGGATCAGGTTGACCTGCTCTACTCAGGCGACTTCGTACCCGCCAGTTACCAGACCAACCGCGCTATGTTCCAGATGAAGCACGCCCTCGCGCTCGCTTCGTTCAACATCATTTACAGCGGCGACGGCGATGCCGGCTCGCTGACCTCAATCAGCGTCTCGGGCGACAATGTCCCCACCGAGGGTACTCTTAACGTCGAGACCGGCAAAATCAAAGGCACTGCCACCGGCCAAGTTAGCGTAAGCGTCAACAAAGCCGTCACCAAAAACGGTTGGAGCGACAACCTTCCCGGCCAGTGGGTCATCCCCTTTGACAACACCAGCCAGGCCGCCACGCTGACCGCCACCATCAACGGCAAGACATACGTTGCCACCATCCCTTCGCTCGAGATGCGCGCAGGCTTCCAGTATATCTTCCACCTGTTGCTGACCCCCAACGGCCTCGTGTTTGACCCCTCGGCCACTCAGGAAATCTCGCTGAACGTCCTGACCGACGAGATGAAACCCCTCGAAGGCTATGGCGCAATCACCTTCGGCTTCAGCGGAACCAAAGACTTCCAGTTCCCCTTCTTCAACGGAACCCAAGTGTTTGGCAACATCAAGAGCGGCGACATGCAGACCAACTACAGCGTCAACGGCTCGATGCCCGTCCCCGGTTCAGGCACACGCGACGTCATCGTCGAGACATGGAACTCAACCGGCTTTGAAATCAACAGCCTCGAAGGCATCGAAACAATCGACGTTTCCAAATATTAATCACCATCTACCATCCCCCGATAAAAGCAGGAGGCCCGCCCGGCCTCCTGCTTTATTTGTATAAAACGCGCGTAGAAATCTGAAACTGATTTTTATTGTTGCCCTGCTGCGTGTCGACGCGGCGGGGATTTTTATTTGGGAAAATTGTTGCAAAATTGTAACAATCGGAGGATGTTACAGCGATTGTTACATTGTTGTAA
>JAFLTK010000009.1 GCA_022511505.1 Muribaculaceae bacterium | reverse complement strand
GTTGATGGTAGTCTCGGCGGCGGTGCCGGCGGTTGTGGGAAGCGCGATAATGGGAACCGATTTATTTTTGGTAGGAGCGACGCCCTCGAGCGAAACCACATCGGCAAACTCGGGGTTATTGGCCACGATACCGATAGCCTTGGCAGTATCAATCGACGAGCCGCCGCCAACGGCAACAAGGACATCGGCCTCGGCGGCGCGATAGGCCGCGAGCCCGGCATTGACGTTGGAAACCGTCGGGTTGGGCTTCACGTCCATGAAAACTTCAAAGGGGACTCCGGCAGCCTCGAGCACGTCGGTGACCATCTTGGCCACACCGTGTTCAACAAGCCCGCGGTCGGTGACCACAAGCGCTTTTTTCTTGCCAAGACGCTCAATAGCGCCGGGGAGCTCGGCTCGCGAGCCGGGTCCGAAGTAGGATACTTCGTTGAGAATGAAACGATGAATCATTGCTTTCAGTGATTATTAGATTTGGTAGACAAACGTCGGCGACAGCACAGCGGCGACACGGTTTATGGCGCCTTGGCCGTGCGACAGGACAAAAATACTAAAAATTCCTTTACCAACCAATCACCCCGCCAATAAAAGAGTTTTTTGTCTTTGGGATTACGCCCGACAACGCCGACCTCGGCAACAAGCAAGTATTTAGACAATATTACACATAATTATGGTATCTACAAAGTTTTTTCTTGTTTATCTTGTCCCTCCGGGACAATTTTCGGAGGTGAGCGCTTACCCCGCACAGCGCGCTTCGCGCTTGTACGGGGTTAATGAAATAAGCATCGCTCCACGATGCCACCCATCTGGGGATTTTACTTAATTTTGATGCGGTTGCCCTGAGAAAAAACGGGAGAGATGGGGAGGGTATGGATTTTTTTTGTAACTTTGCGACATGGGACGTCTGATGGCGATAGACTATGGGCGCAAACGTTGTGGCATCGCGGTGACCGACGTTTTGCAAATCGTGGCGACGGCACTGGCAACGGTGCCGACGGGTGCGCTTGACTCGTGGGTCAAGGAGTATATCGCGCGTGAGGACGTGGAGCGTATAATCGTCGGCGAGCCGCGGCAGATGAACGGCGAGCCGTCAGAATCCACCCGCTACATCCGCCCCGGCATCGAGCGGCTGCGTCGCGCCATCGGCGACAGCGTGCCCATCGAGTTTTTTGACGAGCGGTTCACCTCTACCCTCGCCCACCGCTCGATGATTGACGCCGGCGTCAAGAAGAAGGACCGCCGCGACAAAGAGAGCGTCGACCGCATCGCCGCGACGATTATCCTCAACAGTTATCTTGAGAGTCGAAATTTCAGGACCAACCGATAAAACATTATATACCAAAGTGATACTACCAATTTATCTATACGGGCACCCGGTGCTCAGAAATGTTTCAAAGGACATCACGGCCGACTATCCCGAGCTGAAAAAGCTGGTAGCCGACATGTTTGAGACGATGTATGCCTCAGAGGGCGTCGGGCTTGCCGCACCTCAGATTGGCCGCAACGACCGCATCGTGGTTATCGACGCCGACCCGCTAAAGGAGACATATCCCGAACTCGCCGGGCGCCGATTGACGCTCATCAACCCGCGCGTCGAGGTGCTCGACGGCGAAAAAAAGACGTGCGACGAGGGTTGCCTCAGTCTACCGGGACTGAGCGAAAAGGTTACTCGCGTGGAGCATATCCGCGTGACGTGGGTCGACGAAGATTTCCAACCCCGGGAGGAGGAGTTCAGCGGCTTCCTTTCGCGCATCATCCAGCACGAGGTTGACCACCTCGAGGGTAAAGTCTATATCGACCACGTTACCCCTATCCGCAAGCAATTGATTAAACGCAAGTTGACCAATATTGTCGAGGGTAAGGTTGCCCCAGAGTATCCATACCGCACGACCCCTCGGCGACGCAAATAAATTCAATTTCGCTGTCGCGAAATTGAAGTATAAAAGTTTAGAGTTTAAAGGTTTATCCAACAACACAAACAACAGCAACAACTCCAACAACACTTCACCCCAAGATTATTCTCATAACCAACTATGGCCGACGATAAAAAAGTTATTTTCTCGATGGTGGGAGTCTCCAAAATCTACCCGCCCCAAAAACAAGTTTTGAAAAACATTTACCTGTCGTTTTTCTATGGCGCCAAGATTGGCATCATTGGTCTGAACGGCTCGGGTAAATCTTCACTTTTAAAAATAATAGCCGGACTCGACAAGGATATCCAGGGCGAGGTTGTGTTCTCGCCGGGATACAGCGTGGGCTATCTGGAGCAGGAGCCGCAACTTGACCCCGACAAGACGGTCATTGAGGTCGTTCGCGAGGGCGTGCAGCCGGTGATGGACCTTCTTGCCGAGTATGACGCCGTCAACGCTATGTTTGGCGACCCCGAGGTGCTCGAGGACCCCGACAAGATGGACGCCGTCATCAATCGTCAGGCCGAGCTTCAGGACAAACTCGACGCGGCCGACGCGTGGAACATCGACACCAAACTCGAGAAAGCGATGGACGCCTTGCAGTGCCCGCCCGACGACCAGAAAATCGCAACTCTCTCGGGAGGCGAGCGTCGCCGTGTGGCTCTCTGCCGCCTGTTGCTCCAGCAACCCGACGTGCTGTTGCTCGACGAGCCTACCAACCACCTCGACGCCGAGTCGATCGACTGGCTCGAGCAGCACCTCCAGCGCTATCCCGGCACCGTCATCGCCATCACCCACGACCGCTATTTCCTTGACCACGTCGCCGGCTGGATTCTCGAACTTGACCGCGGCGAGGGTATACCATGGAAAGGCAATTACTCGTCGTGGCTCGAGCAAAAGACCAAGCGCATGGCTCAGGAAGAGAAGCAGGCCAGCAAGCGACGCAAGACGCTGGAACGCGAACTCGAATGGGTTCGCATGGCCCCTAAGGCCCGTCAGGCCAAAGGTAAAGCACGCTTGAACTCCTACGACAAACTCCTCAACGAGGACCAAAAACAGAAAGAGGAATGCCTCGAGATTTTCATCCCCAACGGCCCGCGACTGGGCAACAAGGTCATCGAGGCCACAGGGCTTGCCAAATCCTACGGCGACAAGAAACTCTTTGAGAACCTTGAGTTTACACTGCCTCCAAACGGTATCGTCGGCGTCATCGGCCCCAACGGTGCCGGCAAGACAACCCTGTTCCGCCTCATCATGGGACAAGAGAAAGCCGATGCCGGTAACTTTGAAGTGGGCGAAACGGTTAAGATTGCCTACGTTGACCAGCGTCACCACGACCTGCTGCCCGAGCGCACTGTATATGAGGTTATCTCTCAGGGCGTTGAAAGTTTCCGCATGGGTGGCCGCGACGTCAATGCCCGCGCCTATCTGTCGAAATTCAACTTCTCGGGAGCCGACCAGGAGAAGAAAATCGGCGTACTGTCAGGCGGCGAGCGCAATCGCCTGCACCTTGCAATGGCGCTCAAAGAGGAAGGTAACGTCCTGTTGCTCGACGAGCCTACCAACGACATTGACGTCAACACACTCCGCGCCCTCGAGGAAGGTCTCGACGACTTCGCCGGATGTGCCGTCGTCGTCAGCCACGACCGCTGGTTCCTCGACCGTATTTGCACCCATATTCTGTCATTTGAAGGCGACGGCAAGGTTGTTTTCTATGCCGGTAGCTACAGCGACTATGAGGAATATAAGAAGGCACAAAACGGCGGCAAGGAGCCCCCGCGCCGTCGCTATCGCAAACTGATGTAATTCAACTCTCGCTTCGCTCGAGTTGAAGTTTAGAGTTTATAGTTTTATAAGTTTATTGATATTTAAACTTTCAAGCCCCTAACAACCATGAAAGTAATCAACTTTGCCGAGACCCCGTCGCTCGTATCCCAATATATGAGCGAGTTGCGCGACGTCAAGATTCAGGGCGACATGATGAGATTTCGCCAGAACCTTGAGCGTATTGGCGAGATTATGGCCTACGAAATTTCAAAAACACTTGAATATAAGAACGTTGACGTCGTGACGCCGCTCGAGACGGCCACGTGTCAGCGCTTGGCAACGCCGGTTGTCCTCGGCACCATCTTCCGCGCCGGCCTCCCGTTCCACCAAGGCTTCCTGCAATACTTTGATAGCGCCGAGAATGCCTTTGTCTCGGCCTATCGCAAGTATAAAGAGAAGAAATACAAAGACCAGGACGAGTTTGACATATATATAGAATATATCGCATCGCCGCGCCTCGATGGCAAGACGCTCATCCTCGCCGACCCGATGCTTGCCACCGGCTCGTCGATGGAACTCAGCTACCGCGCGCTGCTGACCAAGGGCGTCCCGGCCCGCACCCACCTTGCCGCGGTCATCGCGTCACAAAAAGCGGTCGACTTTGTCAAGGAGCATTTCCCCGAGGACACTACCCTATGGGTCGGTGCCATAGACGCTGAAATCAATTCCCACTCCTACATCGTCCCCGGTCTTGGCGACGCCGGCGACCTTGCCTACGGAATCAAAGAATAGCGTGTGTTTTTATTGTTGTTATTGTTTTTATTGACGACATCAACATCAACAACACCAATAACATCAATAACATCAACAACAACACAGAGATTTGTGGAAATCAATTTTTATAACTATCTTCGCGCAAAATAGAAACAATAATTAACTAAAACTAAATATCATGGTAAACTTTTCACTTGACGGCAAGGTTGCTCTCGTGACCGGCGCTGCCTACGGAATTGGACTTGCAATTGCAACGGCGCTTGCCGAAGCCGGTGCAAAAATTGTTTATAACGCTTCACGCCAGTCGACTATCGACCGCGCCGCCGAGGCCTACAAGGCTCTCGGTATCGAGGCCAAGGGCTACCTCTGTGACGTCACCGACGAGGCCCAGGTAAAGGCTATGGTTGCCGACATCGAAGCAACGCTCGGCACCGTCGACATCCTTGTCAACAACGCCGGTATCATCAAGCGCATCCCGATGCACGAGATGGAAGTCGACGAGTTCCGCCGCGTCATCGAGGTTGACCTTATCGGCCCGTACATCTGCTCAAAGGCTGTTATCCCCGGCATGATGAAGAAGGGCGGCGGCAAGATTATCAATATCTGCTCGATGATGAGCGAACTTGGCCGCGAAACCGTTTCGGCCTACGCTTCGGCAAAGGGCGGCTTGAAGATGCTGACCCGCAACATCGCCTCTGAATATGGCGAATACAACATCCAGTGCAACGGCATCGGCCCGGGCTACATCGCTACCGAGCAGACCGCTCCCCTGCGCGAGCGCCAGCCCGACGGCAGCCGTCACCCGTTTGACTCGTTCATCATCGCCAAGACTCCCGCCGCACGCTGGGGTACACCCGAGGACCTCAAGGGCCCGGCCGTGTTCCTGGCATCGTCGGCCAGCGACTTTGTCAACGGCCACGTTCTCTATGTCGACGGCGGTATCCTCGCCTACATTGGCAAGCAACCTAAGTAACAATTTGTTACTCTGAATATTACGCGTATTCACCGCCGGGTCCGGTCGACCCGCGGTGAATTGCGTGTATAAATACCCGCTTGGCTCTCCTCCCCTTTTCTTTAACCTTTATTCCTTTCATTATCAATGGATTCATTTTCAGTTGAAGCCGTTTTTGGCTATATCATCGGGCTCGGGGCTGCCGTCATGATGCCTATCATCTTCACCATCTTGGGCGTCTGCATCGGCATCCGCTTGGGCGACGCGCTTAAAGCGGGTCTCAAGGTGGGCGTCGGTTTCATCGGCCTCTCGATTGTGACCGCCCTGCTGACCTCGGCCCTCGGCCCGGCGTTGGAGAAAGTCGTTGAAATCTACAATCTTCAACTCCACGTGTTTGACATGGGTTGGCCATCGGCTGCCGCCGTTGCCTACAACACCGCCGTCGGCGCGTTCATCATCCCGGTGTGTTTGGGCGTCAACCTGCTGATGCTCGTTTTGCGTGCCACACGCACCGTCAACATCGACCTTTGGAACTATTGGCACTTCGCTTTCATCGGTGCCGTCATCTACTTTGCCACCGAGTCGCTCGCATGGGGCTTCTTCGGTGCCATCATCTGCTACATCATCACCCTTGTCTTGGCCGACATGACCGCCAAGAAATTCCAGTCCTATTATAAGGATATGGACGGCATCTCGATTCCCCAGCCTTTCTGTGCCGGCTTCGTGCCCTTTGCATGGGCAATCAACAAGGGTCTCGACATGATTCCCGGCATGGAAAAACTCGAGATCGACGCCGAGGGCATGAAGAAGAAATTTGGTCTGCTCGGCGAGCCGCTCTTCCTCGGCGTTATCGTCGGTGTCATCATCGGCTGCCTGACTTGCCAGTCGTGGGGCGAAATCGTTGACCAGATTCCCTACATCCTGGGCCTCGGCATCAAGATGGGTGCTGTCATGGAACTTATCCCCCGCGTTACCGTCCTGTTCATCGAGGGATTGAAGCCCATCAGCGACGCCACCCGCAGCCTGATTGCACGCAAGTTCAAGAGCGCCGACGGTTTGAATATCGGTATGTCTCCCGCGCTTGTCATCGGCCACCCGACCACCCTCGTTGTCTCGCTGTTGCTCATCCCCGTGACACTGGTGCTCGCCGTCGTTCTCCCCGGCAACCAGTTCCTGCCGCTCGCCTCGCTTGCCGGCATGTTCTATGTGTTCCCCCTCGTGTTGCCGTTCACCAAAGGTAACGTGTTCAAAACCTTCATCATCGGACTCGTCGTGATGACCCTCGGTCTTTACCTGGTGACCAACCTCGCTCCCTACTTCACCCTCGCCGCCAAGGATGTCTATGTCAAGACCCAGGATGCCGCCGTTAACATTCCGGCCGGCTTTGAGGGCGGTGCGCTCGACTTCGCGTCAAGCCCGCTGGCATGGATTATCTTCCAGGCAACCTACGCGCTCAAGTATGTCGGCGCCGCCGTGCTCGTCGTGCTGACAGCCGGCCTGATGTGGTGGAACCGCGTCCTGATTATCCGCAACGCCAAGGAGATGCAGAAAGATAACTCGACCACTCTCAAAGATATGGAATAATCCCAATAAAGTGTTGTTATTGTTGTTAATGTTGTCAATGTTGTTAATGATTTTATTGACTACATCAACAACAATAACAACACCAATCATCATCGCCAAAACCATCAACATCGCAGAGCGATGAAAATTTCAATAACCTCGTACATGCGAGCGCAGCGAGTTGTGCGAGGACACCAACATCACCAACAACAAGAATATCAATAAAAACATCGATATGAAAAAATCAATCTTAGCATTTGCTCTCGCCGCTGCCGCCGCCTGTGGCCTCAACGCCCAGACGACCTACACCATCCAGCGCGCCGTTAACCCCGATGATTTCAAGAACTATAACACCACCCAGCTTCGCGACCATTTCACGATGCTCAACGTCATGGAGCAGGACAAAATCAACCTGACCTACTCGATGTATGACCGCCTCATCTTTGGCGGCGTTGTCCCCGTTACCAAGGTCGTTGAGCTCGAAACAATCGACCCGCTGAAGGCCGACTACTTCTTGGAGCGTCGCGAACTTGGCGTCATCAACATTGGCGGCGACGGCATTGTCAACGTCGACGGCAAAGACTATGAACTCCATTTCAAGGATGCACTCTACGTGGGCCGCGGTAACAAGAAGGTAACTTTCCGCTCAAAGGATGCCTCAAACCCCGCCAAGTTCTACATCAACTCGACAACTGCCCACCACGCCTACAAGACCCAGCTCATCACCATTGACGGTCGCAAGGGTTCGCTCAAAGCCAACCGCATCGAAGCCGGTTCGCTCGAGGAGTCTAACGCCCGCGTCATCAACCAGTTGATTGTCTCCAACGTGCTCGAGGAGGGTCCCTGCCAGTTGCAGATGGGTCTGACCGAGTTGCAGCCCGGTAGCGTGTGGAACACAATGCCGGCCCACGTTCACGACCGCCGCGTCGAGGCATATTTCTATTTCAATGTGCCCGAAAACAACGCCATCTGCCACATCATGGGCGAACCTCAGGAAACTCGCCTCTGCTGGCTCCACAACGAGCAGGCAATCATGTCGCCCGAGTGGTCAATCCACTGCGCTGCCGGCACCTCCAACTATATGTTTATCTGGGGCATGGGTGGCGAGAACCTCGACTACGGTGACATGGACAAACTGACCGTCCCCGACCTCCGCTAACCCGTCAACCCGCCTTTAACCGCTAATTCAACCCGTCTATAACTTGGAAGGCCGAGTCACCGCCCCGTGCGACGACCCGGCCTTTTTTCGGATGGTTACGTAAGGTCGTCGGGCGAAATACTACCCCTATTGTAAACGTCAAGCGCACGCCGATAAAGGCATGCGCTTGGATGAAAGTGGGCGCTGAGGGATTCGAACCCCCGACCCTCTGCTTGTAAGGCAGATGCTCT
>JAFLTK010000008.1 GCA_022511505.1 Muribaculaceae bacterium | reverse complement strand
CGGGGCGGTCGAGCAGGGCGAGGGTCGCGGGGATGGCACTGTCGAGTTTGACGATGGGACTGTCGACGCGGCGCAGGGCGTCGACAACGTCGTCGCGGGTAGGTAGTGTGGTAGCATTGGTCAGCACGCTCAAGCGTGCCTCAGGATAGTAACTGTCGCGCAATCGGGCGGTTAGGTCGACAATTTCGCCAAAACGGGGGTGCAGTGTCGGCTCGCCGTTGCCCGAGAAGGTGATGACGTCGAGAGGGCGGCCGGCGGCTTTAAGGTCGCGCAGTTTTGCCTCGAGGTCGCGAGCCACGGCATCGACCGCCGGGAAGCCGGTTGTGCCCGCTCCCTGGCTGTTGTAACCGGCCTCGCAGTAGAGACAGTCAAAGGAGCACACCTTGCCGTCGTTGGGCAGCAGATTGATGCCCAACGAAACCCCGAGCCGACGCGAATGTATCGGCCCGAAGACTGTCTCATTGAACATTACTCGCTGCATCAGAACATTACTTTAACGGGAACGGGATGGGTTGCTGTTGTCACGAAGTAGACGCCGGGAGCCATCGGGATGCTCATGCCGGGGGTTATCTCGTCAAAGGCGGCGACAACCTTGCCGGTGATGTCATAGACGCGGGCGCCATATTGCGGAACGGCGGTGTTGAATATCATCAGACCGTGGTCAACGATAATCTCGAGGGGCAGGTCATTGTCGACGTTGACAACGCCCGAGTGTTGCACGAAGATGACGTTTGACATGGGCGAGCGGTAGCCAAGGCGCACGCTCTGCACGCTGTAACTTTCAGAGTCGCTCTGGTCGAAGTCCTCGATTTTCAGCCAATTGTCCTCGGCGGGGAGCTCGACGGTGGTGGCGACGCCGTTGACGTTGTAGGTTCGCGTAACAATGTAGTAGTCAACTATATCGCCCTGTGGAACCTCCCAGTTGGCGACATAACTGTCCGGCATAATTTCGGTTGCCTCGGTGGCAACGACCCGGCTCAAGGTGGGCACTGGGAGACACTCGCCGTGGAGCGACACGTTAATCGACGAGCCGGTGTTGTCATAGTCAAAGATGGTCAGGGTGCCGATGTGCTCGCCGAGCTCGGTCGGGGTGTAGGTGACGGCAATCTGGCAGCCGGCGGTCGAGTTGACGCGAGAGGGGGTGATGGAAGTCTCGCTCAGTTTATACATCGAGCGGTTGGTGCCGGTCAGCATCAGCGAGACATTGTTGGTGATATTCTCGCCGCGCAAAATCAGCGTTGCACTTGAGCTGCTACCGATTGCTACCTGATTGAAATCGAGCGACATACCGTCGACGGGCGACGACAGCACCGGGTCGCCGGCAGGTTGGTCGGGCGTCGAGGTGACATAGAAGAGTTCGCCGACCTTGTCGCCCCAGATGTATTCGGCAAGATGGGGGAAGTCGATAAAGGGGTTGCGGTTGTTTTGCAGGCGGTAGACAGCCTCGTTGCGGTCAATCTCCTTTTGGCTGACGGGGTCTTCCTCGGCCCAGCGGAGCAACATCTGGACGGCCCAGGGCTGCATCGACGGGTAGGTGTTGTTTTGGGTCATGTAGGTGTACTTCCAGTTCAGCGTCTGGTAGCATGTTACCATATAGAAATAGGTGCGCGCAAAGTCGCCCTTATATTCGTCGGCCGGCTCAAAGACCTTGCCGGCACCGCCGCCTTGGCCCGACGCGGGACTACCGACGCGCGAAATACCGTTGTCAAACGACGCCGTGACAACCTCGCCGAGCGGGTAGTTGCTCTTGGCGGTGTTGGCTTTCATTTCGCTGGGATAGAGGTGGTTAAGGTCAACGTAGGGGGGTATGTTGGTCGAACCGCCCCACCAGCTTTTGGGCAGCGAGTGCTCGCGGTTGAGGCCGCTGAACGACGGCGCGTAAAAGGGGATGTCGCTATACATGTCCCACCACCGCTGGCTATCGGGATAGAGGTCGGTTTGCATGAATGTAACCTTCAGATTTGTATAATATTCCGAGTAACTCGCCGGCAGGAAATGGGGGTTGATGATGTTGAACGCGGCTGTCTTGAGGTCGGCGCCGGTTTTGCCGTTGAGGCCGGTGTAATAGCCCGCGGGGATGGCACCAAAAGCGGCAACAACGCTGAGGACGGCGATGAGAACGGCATTGAAACGCCGAGCGGCTGTACTGAAGGTTTTCATGTTTTATAGATTTAATTCAATTTGAGCGTAGCGAAAATTGAAGTTTGGAGTTTAGAGTTTATGGTT
This sequence comes from Muribaculaceae bacterium, assembly GCA_022511505.1. Taxonomy (GTDB): domain Bacteria; phylum Bacteroidota; class Bacteroidia; order Bacteroidales; family Muribaculaceae; genus HGM05190. The sequence goes on along the minus strand of JAFLTK010000008.1, from coordinate 6,164 downwards.
TAGAGGGGAGAGGCAGATTATCAATGATTTAAGGCGACGACGCGAGTTGGCGGCAAGGTGTTGTTGCGGCGCTCGACGGCGTCGACAACTTCGCGGGCAAGGTGGTCAAAGGCAGCCGCGGTGATGGTGCCCTCGGTGGTGGCAACGGGACAACCGGCATCTCCTCCTTCACAGATGCGGCCAACCAGAGGAATGTCGGCAAGCAAGGGGATATTCATTTTGCGGGCAAGGTCGGTGCCCCCGTCACGGCCAAAGATGTAGTAACGTTCGTCAGGATGGGTCTCGGGAGTAAACCAAGCCATGTTTTGAACGAGGCCAAGCACCGGGACGCCAACCTTGGGGTCGGTGAACATGGTGATACCGCGGCGTGCGTCGGCAAGGGCGACCTCCTGAGGGGTGGTGACGATGATAACGCCGGTCATCGCAAGTGTCTGAACCAACGTCAGATGGATGTCGCTCGTTCCCGGGGGAAGGTCGATGAGAAAATAGTCGAGTTCACCCCAGTCGGCCTGGGTAATCATCTGGGTCAGCGCCCGCGAGGCCATGCCTCCGCGCCACGTCAGCGAGGCGTCGCGCTCAACCATCAAGCCTATCGAAAGCAACTTGACGCCATATTTCTCGATGGGGATAATCTTGTCTTGGCCGTCGACCTCATGGATGTAAAGTTGCTCGCCGTTGATACCAAACATCGTCGGGACCGACGGGCCGAAAATGTCGGCGTCGAGCAACCCGACGCGATACCCGGCACGCGCCAATGCAACAGCGAGATTGGCGGCAACGGTCGACTTGCCTACACCACCCTTTCCCGAACTGATGCCGACGATGTTTTTCACGCCGGGGAGCGGATTAACCTCAACTTTGGGTGCGGCGGGTCGCGCTTTTACGTTGACTATCACCTCGGCATCGGCACTGGCGTGGGTCTTGATTGCCGCCTCGGCTGCTTTTACGAGCGATTTGATAAACGGGTCGGTAGGGCGGTCAAACTGAAGCGTGAACGACACGTGGTTGCCGTCGATGGCAATGTCGTCCATAACCATGTCGCTTTCAACGATATTTTTGCCCGTCCCGGGGTAGCGCACGGTCGACAGGGCGTCGAGTATAATCTTGGGGTAGAGTGCCATAGGGGGTATTATTTAAATTTCGCTTGCGAAATTTAAAGTTTAGGAAACTGAAAAGGGGATAAATCGTTTACCAGGCCGCGCGAAAACGAGCGGTAGCTATCGGGTTCGGGCTCGGTTACCGGCTCGGCGAGTGCGGTGTCATGGTCGAGTTTCCAGGCGAGGTATTTGATTGTCAGCCCGCGGTCGAGCCATTGTTGTTCATAGAAAGTGCGGATTGAGAGGATGTCGCCGGCCAAGCCGCTGCTGTAGAGGTCGGCCGTGTCGGTCAACACCGGCAAGCCATTAAGCGTGACGACGTCGCGGGTGTAGAGGTAGAGAAACGGGGAGTCGGTTTTGAGATGGATTTCGCCTCCGTCTTTAAGGACGCGGCGGTATAGGTCCATAAAGCGAGTGGAAGTCAGTCGCTTACGTGTTTTCTTCATCTGGGGGTCGGGGAACGTTATCCAGATGCGAGAGACCTCGTCGGGCGCAAAAAATCGGTCGAGCAACTCAATGTGGGTGCGCAAAAAAGCGACATTTTTCAGCCCTAAGTCGCGAGCAGCCGTCGCCCCGCGCCACATTCGCGCCCCCTTGATGTCAATCCCAATAAAATTGAGTTCGGGAAAGCGGCGCGCGAGCCCAACGGTGTACTCGCCCTTGCCACAGCCCAGTTCGAGCACAATCGGGTTATCGTTGTGGAAAAAATCCCGGTGCCACCGCCCGCGCAAGGGGAAGCCCTCGGCCTCCAAACGCGCGAATGGATACTGGAATACAAATTCCAGAGTCTCCATTTCGCTAAATTTGGCTAACTTGTTTTTTCCCATAGGCTAACGGCAATGTTGAGCGCTGATTATCAGCCTTTAAACACAAACTTAACAGTCTTCTGAGTGCCGGCGGCGGTGTTGACTGTCACGATGATGACCTCGGGGGTCAGATTAGACATATCGATGACGGTCTTGGTCGTGTCGAGACCGCGAGCGGCCACGAGTAATCGGCCGGCAACATTGTAAACAACAACGTTTTCAATCTCGCTGGGTGCTTCAACCTGCAACTCGCTGCCAACCAGAGTGATAGAGATTTTCGAAGCCTCGCCGGCAAAGTCATCTTCGATACCGGTGTTTACGCCCGAAAGTTCGAGGTCAAAATCTTGCCACTGGGGGGTCGCCTTGAACTGCTCAAAAAGATTATCGGGAACCGAGAGACCGATTTTGTCCTTATTTTCAACGCCGGCCCAAACATCTTCGCCAAGTTCGGGGACAAGATTCACCATCGAGGCGTCGATATATTCCAGTGAGGTCCAGCCCTCCATGGCTCCGTCGCCAATGTAGCGAAGGCTGTCGGGAGCCTTCCAGCGCTCAACGCCGTTGAGATTGTGGAAAGCATAGTGGCCGATGCTCTCGATGCGCTCGTTCATCATGTCGAGAGAGTTCACGTTAGAAGCACCTTTCATGAAATGATCGGGAATCTCAGTGAGCCCCGTGGGAAAGTCTTTGATGTCGGTCAGAGAGATGTTGTCAAAGAACAGACCGCTGCCGAGCGAAGTGATATTGGCGGGAAAATAGACGGTGGTAAGATTTAAACAGTCGGCAAACACGTTATCGCCTATCGCGGTCATATTGCCGCAACGCGACAAGTCGGCTATCTCAAGGCCGGTGCCATAGAAAGCACTATTGCCAATCGTCTCAAGGGTTGGCCAAAACGAGATTGTGGTCAACTTGCTACACCCGGCATAAGCGTCGGCACCAATTGATTTGACCGATTGTGAAATATAAGCAGTTTCCAATTTCGGACAATTGCGGAATGCGCCAACAGGAACCTCTATCGAGTTCAGCGAGGCCGTCTCGAGGTTGGCACAGTTGGCAAACACATAATTGCCCGTCTCAATACCGGCAGCAACATTTACCTGCTTGAGATTGTCACAATTGTTGAACGCCGAGTTGCCAATCGATTTAAGCGACGCGGGAAACTCGATTGCTTGAATTTTTGAGCCGGCAAAAGCGCCCTCACCGATGGCGGTCAGCGTTGAAGGCAACTTTACAGAGGTGATCTTGCTTCCAATAAAGGCATAGTTGGGAATAGCATTGGCGTCAGAGTGAACCGAGCCTGAGAGCAATTTATCGCCATTGTATTCAACGATAGTCGCGCCGCTAAGGTCGAGCGACGTCAGATTGGTCATTCCGAGCAGCGTTTCAAAGTCGCTCGCATCGATAGGACCGGTGACAGTCAGCGATGAGCCGTTCAACTCAGCATCACTAAGTTGGTTTTTAAGGGTTCCGGCCTCGGTTGTCGTTGCAGCGCCGGCAGTCAACCCCATGGCAAATAAGCCCGAGAAGAGATATATTCTTGCTTTCATTGTATTTTAGTATTAGAAAATTTTTCAATCGGCAAAATTACAAAAATTAAATCAATATCCACCACTCCCAATTCAAAAAAAGCGTTAATTCCCCGTCACTTTGAAATCGGCAGTCACTTTGAAATCTCGCGCGAAATGAAGGTCGAGAACCAAGGAGGGGGTGAACTGTGGTGTGGGAATATATTTGATGTGAATTAAAATGGATTTTTGTTATTTATATTTAACATGTAAAGTCTCTTGCTATTGGATAATAAATCAAATGTATAATTGATAAATATTGCAAAAACTATTGATAAAGCATAGGTGAAAAACCACAGTGTCCAATTGCTTAATCCTATATATTGACCCAATTGCAATGGGATTCCATGTACAAGATATATTTCTAATGAATACACTCCAAGTTGGCACAACCACTTCCAATGGAAAAACTTCAACGTCCTTATAATAATATAAACTGAAAAAGCTTGTACAGCCATCCATACAGGATAAAAAGCTCGAGATAATCCACATAACTCGTATGAAGAAATTAAAGCAATGATTACCAACGCATAAGATGGTAATCTGTTCTTCTCGATAAATCGGGAGATCGATTTTTCATAATAAGCAGTGAAATATCCGAAGTTTACACATAGAATGGTGTTATACCAATATTTTTGATATTGGAGGACTACGGCCAACACAAATATGTATAAAATTGTAGACAGCGTGAATAACATCCCAAGTTTAAAGGGACTTCGAACCGCTAGGCTACAAATGAAATATGATATATATATATAAACTATCGCATAAATAAACCACGAGTTCGGCAGAGGCGTTTTGCCCTCAAATATTAAACATTTAGTTTGGATATCAATAGGTTTTGTATAAAAATCCGAGAAATGATAAATTAGCATCATTCCTACCGTAAGGATTATAAATTTGGGTAAAAGTTTCCCTAATCTCTTTCTAAGAAATCCGTTAAAATAGTTTTCTCCTTTTGATATATAGGACAAGCACAATCCGTAACCAGAAATGAAGAAGAAAATGGACACTATTGGAGCTCCAATTCCGGATGTAAAGTTAGACAACGGAAAGATGTCGGTTCTTTGGCCAAGATGATGGGATACGATAAGTAATGCTAAAACGCCTCTAAGAGGAAGCGTTGTGGTTTTGTCAAAGGAATAGAGTCCCTTATAGTCTTTTCTTTTTGAAACTACTAAACTGATAATTAAAAACAGTAGTATGATAGACGTTACGTACATTAGAATATGTTAGATCAACACACTCAATTGATCCTTTTACTTAATAAAAAAGCGTGAGTGTTTGTTTTCACTGCTCATCCCACAAACTGAGGTTCTGGAATGCCCAAGATAAGAATAGCAGAACATAGACTCCAGCAAATAAGTGAATGCTGTTGAGAAAAATGAACTATTCGTTAGTCATTGGATCTTGATATATCAATTTCTAGATTTCAGTCTGCCAAGTGAGCGTTGATAAACGCTTTGACGGTATTTATCGATGGCGTAGATTGAGTCAATCGATTGACATTGCAAAATTAATAAATTATTTAGATTATCCATAAAATTGATGGATTGTGGGAAATCACTATCGATTCGCGCAGTAGTACAAATCTTGTTGACAGAGGAATTGTAGATGGTCGGGGTAGGCGGGAGTGCCTTGGTAGAGGAAGTTGTCGTCGGTGAATGTGCGCAAGGAGTCGACGTCTCTGATGCCGTGGCTGAGGATTGCGCGTAGCAGGCGCCCGCGTGCTGTTTTAAGACGTGTGGCCGTGGGAGTCTTGGTAGTGCCGCCATCTGACATCTCGACAAAGTCGACTTTCCACACCTTGCAAAAGCGCTTAACCAGTTTCCAGTCAACACATTTTGCTGCATCGGCCGGCAGCAGGTTAAGTATCTCTGTTTGACCGCTTTCCTTGAGCGTTTTGACAAGGTTGATTGTGACATCTTTCTTCCCGAAGGCGCAGAGCGAGGTGTCGCCGGGCGCGGCCTTGGTGGTGAAATCGAGACGATAGGGCTTGATGATGTCATCGGGACGCAGGAGGCCGTAGAGCGACGAAATGATGCGGACATCGCGGTTGAGCGTTGAGCGAGCGCTGTCGTCCAACGTGTTGGCTTGAAGCGCTTTGAACACAACGCCGGTGTAGGCCTCGATTGCTCTCATTCCAAGCAATTTGTTGGGAAACTCATAAATCATCTGCCGCAGGCGCGCGGCCAGCGTTGCCGATAGTCCGGTAGCCGCAATCAACTCAGGTTGCGACATGCCGGCAAGGTGGTTCATAATCAACGTTGCCCCGGCCTCTCCGGCGGGGGTGTGTCGGGCAAGAACTTCGGGCGCAATCGGCTGTCCGTCATCAAGCATTGTCTTTGACTCGGCAATCAATATCAACATAGCAGTTATTCCTTTAGATACTCATTTCAGTACAAATTTAAGTAATCATTTTGACACGGACAAATGTTGATTTTTGTCAATTATATTGCCCTGAAAATATTTTACCCCAAGATTATGAGATTTTCGGCATTTTCGGGCAAAAAGATTGTGAGATTTTCGGCAAAAGGGGCGTTTTTACCCCAAGATTATGAGATTTTCGGCATTTTTGGGTAAAAAGATTGTGAGATTTTCGGCAAAGATATATCTTTGTAAAAAATAATACCGCTATCCTTATATCCTTATCATATTTGGTATAAAGTTTTTTGCTTTTGCGAACATAGAGT
>JAFLTK010000007.1:1518-8392 GCA_022511505.1 Muribaculaceae bacterium | reverse complement strand
CGCGGCGGCGGAAAGCCTCGGTGGCAACAAGGTGGAGCGAAGCCATCTTGGTGATAGCGTGGCGAATAGCATCGTCAACGGCTCCCTCGCTGGTCTCGCCCCCGGCGATGTGGATGATGGGAACACGCATCATCAGCGAGGCACTTGCGACGGCGAGCATCTCAAAGCGGTCGCCGAGGATTAGGGTCGCGTCGGGTTTCAGCCTTTCGATAACGCCGGCCATCGCCTCCATGCAGCGCCCCATTGCCACGACACGCGCCGCGTCACTATCATCGTCAACGTGGAGCGGCACCCGCTCGGCCACGTTAAATCCTGCCGCCGTTATCTCGTTGACAGTCATACCGTAGGCGGCCTCGAGGTGCATGTTGGTGGCCACAATCGACACGCGCGTGTCGTCGCGCTCATTCAGAGCGCGGGCCACCGGCGACAGCAGGCCCCACTCGGCCCGTGTCCCTGTTACTATCATCACGTGACGCTGTTGCATGTTGTTGATGTTGTTGCTGTTTTATGACGTTATTGCCGCCACTGCCGTTGCGTTCAATAAAAACAGCAACGACAATAACGACAATAACAACAATTAAATATCAATGCCAAACGCTACTTGGTAACTCTTTCGAGCCAGCGGAGCATGCCAAGCATTGCGCCCATCGAGATGACACAAACAACGAGGAACATTGCCCATGCAACCCAGAGCGGGCAAGCGTTGTAGACCAGCGGGCCAATCCAGAGCAACAGGTTGCCGACGGCCGTAGCGCCAAGCCACAGACCCTGACAGAGACCCTGCAAGTGCTGGGGTGCAACTTTGGATACAAACGACAGGCCAAGCGGCGAGATAAACAGCTCGGCAACAGTCATAAAGAAGTAGTAGACAATCAATACCCACGGGCCTGAGAGCATCGTCTCGCGAACGGCAACCGCCATCTCGCGGAAGTCGCTACCACTGGGATAGTGCATCGCAACCGAGTAGATGGCCAGGAACAAGTAGGCCACGCCGGCGATACCCATACCGATGGCAATCTTGGCTGGAGTCGAGAACTCCTTGCCGCGCTTGCTCAGTGCCGAGAATATCCACATCACAACCGGGGTTAAGACAATAACAAAGAACGGGTTAACCGACTGCCAGATTTCGGGTGCTATCGACGAGGTATTGACAAAGTCACGGGCAAAGAGCGACATCGACGTGCCGTTCTGATGGAAAGAGAACCAGAAGAACACCGCGATGCCGAGCACGGCAAAGAGGGCATACATGCGCTGGCGAATTTCCTTGGCCATCGCCGCCTTTTCTTCGGGAGTCATCTTCACGCTCTCGGCCTTGGTGCGCACGGGCGGATTGGGGAGGCCCTTCTTTGTGCAAACAAAGATTGTCAGCGAAATCAGCATTGCAGCAACCGAAGCGATAAACGAGTAGTGTATACCGGTGTTGAACACCTCGAGATACTGGGTGCAGAATTCCTTGATATTCATAGCCTCAGTGTAGCCAACCTGACTTGCAAGCGCATAGAGGTTTTCCATGTTTTCGGCGGTCATATTGGCCGTAACACTCAGATATTCATGGCAAAGCGCCGGGAACGATGCGTTATAGGCCATGGCGTTGGTCTCGAGCCACCAACTGCGCAAAAGCGGCGCGACAAACGGCGCAATCAGACCACCGATGTTGATGAACACATAGAAAATCTGGAAACCCGAGTCGCGCTGGGCGCTGTAGCGGGGGTTGTCATATAACTGACCTACAATGGCTTGCAGATTGCCCTTGAACAGACCGTTGCCAAACGCAATCAGGAACAGCGCGCAGCAGGTCAGCGCGAGCAGCCACGTGGTATTTTCACTCGTTGCCAGAATGGGAATCGACAGAACGATGTAGCCGACAGTCATCACGATGAGACCCGAGATGATGGTGCCCTTATAGTTGCGGGTGCGGTCGGCAATAGCACCGCCCACAAGCGCAAGCACATAGATGCCGGCGTAGAAGCATGAATAGACAATCGAACTTGTCTCCTCGCTCAATCCAAATTTCGAGCAAAGAAACAGTACAAGGACGGCGTTCATGATGTAGTAGCCAAAGCGCTCGCCCATGTTGCTGAGCGCCGCCGGAATCAGACCGGGAGGATGATTTTTAAACATAAGATATTGTGTTTAATGATTAATTATCAGAAATGTAGGGGACGCGCCATTAATTTGCTTTCTTCTCGGCGCGGGTTTTGAATGCCAACGCATACATTTTCATCTGCTTAAGCATGGCGGTCAGGCCGTTGGCGCGTGTGGGCGACAGGTGCTCGGCCAGTCCGATATCGTTGATAAAATGAAGGTCGGCGTTGAGAATCTCATCAGGCGTGTGGTCGTTGACAACGTCGACCAGCAACGAGATTATACCCTTGACAATCAGCGCATCGCTGTCAGCGCTATAGTGAATGCGACCGTCGGGCGTTTCCTCGGCTGCGAGCCACACTCGGCTCTGGCAACCCTCAATAATGTTGGACGGCGTTTTTAGTTGCTCATCGAGCGGTGGCAACGCGTTGCCCATATCTATTATCATGCCATAGCGGTCCATCCAATCTTCAACGTCGGCAAACTCGCCGATTATCTCCTGTTGGCGTTCTTCTATTGTCATTTTAATTGATTTTTGGTGTTGTTGGCGTTGTTGGCGTTGTTATTGTTGTTATTGTTGTTGATGTTGTTGATGTTGTTGGTGTTGTTGATGTTGTTGATGTCGTTGATGTCGTCGAAAACAATAAAAACATTAGCAACAATAAAAACATTAAACACAATAAAAACACTAACAACAATATCGACTTTTTTAGATATTTTTAGCAAAAATACAATTAAAATCGCTATCCGCCAAATTTTTTTCATTCAACCCTATAAAACGAGAAACCAACGCTCGTGACGAGAAGCCCCCTGCTTCTCGATCCAACCGACCCGGATAACAAACATCTCACCGGTGACGGGCAGGAGATGTCACTCGGTGTCAACATTTTGTCGGCTTCATTTGTTAAAGAATCATGAAGAACGTTAACACACCCCCTACCCCGGCCGGCACACCGGTGGAGCGCCCGGCCTCAACACGTGACCTTATCATCGGCAATCTCTATGTGTTTATCGCCACCCTGTTTTTTGGCATTAACATCCCGGTAGTCAAGATGTTGATACCCCACTGGATGTCGGCCAACGACGTGACGCTGTTTCGCGTGTTTGGCGGAACAATCCTGATGTGGTTAGCGTCGGTTTTCTTGCCGGTGACGTCGATTGCACGCGGCGACCGTTGGCGTGTGTTTTGGGGCGGTATACTGCTGTTTGCGTTCATGATGCCCCTCAATCTGGCGTTGAGATATGCCAACCCAATCAACGTCGCCATCATCCAGACCTTCCCGCCGGTGTTTGTCATCCTCATCGGGGTCTTGTTCCAGCATCGCCGTCCGGGATGGGCCGAGTGGATAGGAATTTTTGTCTCACTCGTCGGCGCCACGGTCGTTATCCTGCTTCAACCGGGCCGCTCAAGTGACCCCGGCAGCAACGAACTGCTCGGCGACCTCTTGGCTCTCGCCTCGGCAGTTTTCTATGCCATCTATCTCGTGGTTCTCGAGGGGCCGAGCCACACCTACCGTCCCGTGTCGCTCATGCGCTGGGTGTTCCTCGCTTCATGCCTCCCAGCCATCTTCTTTATACCCGCCTTGACCTGTGCCGACATCTTCCACACCACCCGTTCGCTCCCTTGGCTGCTGATAGCCTTCACGATGGTGTGCCCGACTTTCTTGAGTTATTTCCTTGAAGCGCCGGCAATTAAGAAAATAGGCAGCGAACTCGTCTCGCTCTATCAGTATCTGATACCCGTTGTGGCCGCCATAGCCTCGGTAGTTGTCGGCATCGCCCACATCGAACTGATGCAAGTCGTCGCCATGGTGGTCATCATCGCCGGCATGGTTCTGACCGACGTCGGCAAACGTCGCCGCCTCCTCCGCGCAACCTCAACCTCCCCCACCAAAGCCGGTCAATGACCGGAGCGGTGGAAAGCGACGCGGGGAGTGCCGTCGGCACAGATGATTGTGCCGCAGCGGGTAAACCGGGCGCGCTCGAGCGCGGCGAGCATGGGGCGATTGTCGCTGTGGGTGTCGACGCGGATGTTGTCGACCTTGCTAAAGCAGTATTCCACACATCCGGCGACCATGCCGGCGACCTTTCCGCTTGACGCAATGCGGTGAATCGTCCCGTAGGGTTCGTCGTTGAGCCAAGCGCCGTCGATGACGTCGTAGGTCGGGTCACGGCCAATGATAAAGGCAAACGCAACCACTATCTCGCCGTCATCGTCGACCCCGACGTGCAGATTGCCATTCTCAATATCAGCTGCTATCTCTTTCTCGCCGGGATAACTTCCTGCCCACTGGGTCATGTTGCCCATGCGGCGCATAAACTGCTTTGCCGACCGGTAAATCGACAGTATCGCCGCCGTGTCGGCCTCGATAGCCTTCCGGATTGTAACATCGCCCATACCAATGACTTTATATCTCTATTCCCTAAAACCGTGCATAGTCACAGTTTTAGGGAATAGGGTTAATATCGTGAGTTCCCTTATCTGATGACGAAGTCTATAATAGCATCGTCAACATATTTTGAGAAATATCCATCACAAAGAGGTGCTGATTCTGAATGAGCCGGCACAAGTTGCATAAACTTCCCCCATCTATTATCTTTTAAATATCGACCTCCAACAGTTAGAGGTATGTCAGCATTGTTTGTAATAGTCCTTACGTTGTCATTTGCCATCCAAATATTGTCATCGTAAGCGCCGTCAGACACCACACTTAACCCCAGTGAGTTCACATAATCAAGCACCCATCCTTCGCGAGAATCGTTGACATAACGGATTTTTACCTTTGCGCTAAAATAATAGTTTGACCTACTGCTATCCTCATTGGTGCTACTCGTGCCTCGCAATTTTAATCTCATCACAGCAGTATATTGATTATCGTCATCTTCGAGAATATCTTCTACCGTAACGCCCTCAACATCTCCATCCTCAATATTGTAACTCCAATTGTAATCAAAATAACCATTTTTACCACCTTCATTTACCGAACGGCCGATTAGGTCATAGGGGATGGAGGTGGTTGTCGGCTTTGAATTTGACCTACCGCGAGAATCACCGGCATGCCGGCCTCCGTAGCGGGTGCTTTCATCATCTCCCGAGATGCTTTGACCATCACGGTCATCGGTTTGTTCCCATTCAGAATAGTCGTAGTCATCGTCGTCATCACCAGAACTTGACCCGCATGAACTAAACAATCCAACAACCGAGATTGCTAATGCCGGGATTAACTTATAGAAGGGAAATTTCATTGGGTTATGTTTTAAAGGGTAAAAAAGGATGTGGTTGACACACTCAAGTCAATGTGCAAATTTACTCATTCACATCCAATTATGCAACAATTATCTCAAAAAATCCCCCTAAAAACTGCGCGCCTGTAAATCTACATCTGCTTCGTGGTGTGATTATAAATTGGTCGTTGAATTTTCATGTCTATTCCCTAAAACTGAGTTTAGTCACAGTTTTAGGGAATACAAAAATATAACTTTCTGCTGTAACTACCAAGTTTCTACAATTCCAGAGAGTTTTCTTTTAAAAGAAAATCATAAATGCTCATTATTGTAGTTCCGGCTTCGGTTCTTATGACAGGCATTTCTTCGCCTACGATAATGATTTTTTTGAAAGAATCGTCAATTTTCCTTAGCGACGCTTCCTCTTGATTAAACTTTTCTTCAGAAGGCATGCGATAGGCCGATTGAATATAGTATCGTCGACTTCCAAGATTGCAAACAAAATCAACCTCGAGATTTACTCTTTCTCGCTTATCATCGGCCGTTTTGCGCTGAATCGGGACAACGCCTACATCGACGTTAAATCCTCTGATGCGTAGTTCATTATAAATGAGATTTTCCAAAAGGTGTGTGAACTCAATCTGTCTAAAATTTAAACGAGCATTTCGCAGGCCCTCATCTATAAAATAATATTTATAAGGGCTGTCGATAAGTTTCTTCCCTTTTATATCATATCGGCTTACCCGCTCCATTATAAACGAGTCACATAGATATTCAAGGTAGGTTGAGATGGTTTTATTATCAACTTTTATATGCTTTACACTCTCAAACGTGTTTGCCAATTTCGTTGGATTCGTTAGACCGCCAATTGATGAAGCAAGAATATTGAGCAGTTCGTCAAGGACGGCACTGTTCTTCAGGTTGTGACGTTCAAGAATATCTCTTATATATGTATGCTCCATCAGGCTTTTCAGAAATTCAGATTTCTGTTCATCTGTTTCTAAAAGGACAACCTGAGGCAATCCGCCAAATGTCAAATGCTGTCTTAAAGCCTTAGTTGGCGAGAGCCCGCTGACGGGATAAAATTCACTGAAACACAGCGGGTGTACCTTTATCTCATATCCGCGACCGCGGAAAGTGGTGATGACATCTTTTGAAAGAAACTTAGCATTGCTTCCGGTGACGTAGACATCCACATTCTTTATGTGGAGATAACTGTTAAGAACATCTTCAAACTCCGGCACATGCTGAATTTCATCAATCATAACATAGTAGTCGTTGCCATCCGACAACTTGGAGTCAATATACCCCAACAACGCGTCTGGGTCACGAAGTTGCTTGTTGCGTCTATCTTCAAGGTTTATAGATATAATATGGTCGCTCTCTACTCCCTGACTTTTAAGCCAATCGGCAAAGATATCCGACAATAGGTATGACTTGCCACACCGTCTCACTCCGGTGACAATCTTTATCATGCCGTTAAAACGGCTGTCTATCAGCTTCTTGAGGTAAATTGGTCGTTGAATTTTCATGTCTATTCCCTAAAACTGAGTTTAGTCACAGT
>JAFLTK010000007.1:0-1418 GCA_022511505.1 Muribaculaceae bacterium | reverse complement strand
TTTAGGGAATACAAAAATATAACTTTCTGTTGTAACTACCAAAAAAAGCGGCAGACCGCGGATGGTCTGCCGCTTTAAACTTTTTAAACTTTAAACTCGAGTGTGTCTCAAAACAGGTCTTTCCGTCAGGGTCGCGATAAATCGATAAATCGCGTCCACATAATTGAGACTCTCTCGGATTATTGACGGCCGGAGGTGGCGACGTTGCGGTCAATCTTGGCAACGAGACCCTGGAGCACTTTGCCCGGGCCAAGTTCGATGAACTCGGTGGCGCCATCGGCAATCATGTTCTGAACCGATTGGGTCCAACGGACGGCGCCGGTCAACTGGGCAATAAGGTTGGCCTTGATTTCGGCGGGGTCGGTGTGGGGCTTAGCGTCAACATTCTGGTAAACAGGCACCGAGGGGGTTGAGACGGTTGTTCGCTCGATAGCCTCGGCGAGCTCGGCGCGGGCGGGTTCCATGCAGGGCGAGTGGAACGCGCCGCCGACCTTGAGGGGAAGTGCGCGCTTGGCGCCGGCTTCTTTGAGGCGAACGCATGCCTCGTTGACGGCGTCGATTTCACCCGAGATTACAATCTGGCCGGGGCAGTTGTAGTTGGCGCAGACGACAACGCCGTCGATGCCGCGGCAAATTTCCTCAACCTTCTCGTCGGGGAGAGCGAGCACGGCAGCCATTGTCGAGGGTTTCAGCTCGCATGCTTTCTGCATCGCCTGAGCGCGGGCGGCAACGAGGCGCAGGCCGTCCTCAAACGACAGCGCGCCGGCGGCTACCAACGCCGAGAACTCGCCGAGCGAGTGGCCGGCAACCATCGAGGGCTGAAACTCGTCGCCCATGGTCTTGGCAAGGATTACCGAGTGAAGAAAAATTGCAGGCTGGGTCACTGAGGTTTTGCGCAAATCCTCGTCGGTTCCCTCAAACATCAGGTCGGTGATGCGGAAACCAAGTATATCATTAGCCTTTTCAAACATTGAGCGGGCAACCTCGTTGTTGTCATAGAGGTCTTTGCCCATGCCCACAAACTGGGCACCCTGTCCGGGGAAGACAAATGCTTTCATAAATTGAGTGCAAAAAATGTAAAAATTGTTATACAGGCCACAAAGTTACGAGTTTTTTTGCAAACGTGTGGTATATTTGCTTGTAATTTGCTAATTTTGACACGTCAATAATTTTGTCGGCGCTCGATGCCATGTCGCGCCGGCCTTTCAAAAACGTTAAAACCGATATGTTGAATAATATGATACCTCTTTTTCTTGGCAACCTGCGCGGCTGGGAGATTATTATTATAATTGTGGCAATCCTGCTGCTTTTTGGCGGCAAAAAGATACCCGAACTGATGCACGGCATCGGCAAGGGCATCCGCTCGTTCAAGAAAGGCATGAGCGAAATCGAGGACGAGATTAAACGCCCCGTCGACG
>JAFLTK010000006.1 GCA_022511505.1 Muribaculaceae bacterium | reverse complement strand
AAACCATTGCGTTAAAAATGCTCGAGATGGGACTCGAAGTGCCACAAATTTGCATCCTTACAGGACTCGCCGAAGACATAATCCTATCCCTGAACAAATAGTTCCCTCGCTTAATAAAACACTTCCACATCAACCTGCTTGGTTGTTGTATAAAAGAAGTGTGCGGGATTGTGGCTGTTAGCAATCTTTTTTGTAACTTTGCGGCCTAACTGAGCCGCAATCCTCAGCGGCTCAAATTAAACAGATTAATAACCCATAATATAGTTAATTGATGAAGAAGCACAATTTCTATGCCGGGCCGTCGATTCTGAGTGAATACACTATCAACAAGACCGCCGAGGCTGTTCACAATTTTGCCGATATGGGCTTGTCGCTCCTTGAGATTTCTCACCGCAGCAAGCAGTTTCAAGCAGTAATGGACGAAGCGCAAGCGCTTGTCAAAGAGTTGCTTAACATTCCCGATGGCTACAGTGTTCTGTTCCTCGGTGGAGGTGCCAGCCTCCAGTTCTGCATGGTGCCCATGAACCTTCTTGCAACAAAGGCTGCCTATATCAACACCGGTACTTGGGCCACAAACGCTATCAAGGAAGCGCGCCTGTTTGGCGACGTCGAGGTTGTTGCTTCTTCAGAAGATGCCAATTTCAGTTACATCCCCAAAGACTTTACCATTCCCGCCGACGTTGACTATTTCCACTACACAAGCAACAACACCATCTATGGTACCGAAACTCGCGTAGACCCCGACGTGAACGTGCCTCTCGTCTGCGACATGTCAAGTGATATTTTCTCGCGCCCAATCGACGTCAGCAAATACTCTATCATATATGCCGGTGCCCAGAAAAACCTCGCCCCCGCCGGTGTTACTCTTGTCATTGTCAAGGACGACGCACTCGGTAAGGTTGAACGTGCCATCCCAACGATGCTTGACTATCGCACCCACATCAAGAAAGGCTCGATGTTCAACACTCCCCCTGTGCTCCCCATCTACTCGGCTCTGATGACCCTGCGCTACTACAAAGAACTTGGAGGTATCGCCGAGATGGAGAAACTCGACCTGAAGAAAGCAGGTGTGCTCTATGATGCCATCGATTCGAGCAAAATGTTTGTCGGAACAGTCACTGATCCGGCTGACCGCTCGATTATGAACGTCTGCTTTGTAATGACACCCGAGTTCAAAGAACTTGAAAAAGACTTTGTCTCGTTTTGTGACGAGCGCGGCATTGTTGGTATCAAGGGCCACCGTTCGGTTGGCGGTTTCCGCGCGTCGCTCTACAACGCCATGCCGCTTGAGAGCGTCGAAGTGCTTGTCGACGCTATGCGTGACTTCGAGAAAAAACATTCATAATCAAGGTCCAATTCCATCACTATGAAAGTACTCGTAGCCACCGAGAAACCCTTTGCAACCGTTGCCGTTGAGGGTATTGCCAAAGTCCTCACCGAGGCCGGAATGGAAGTCGCTTTGCTCGAGAAATATACCGACAAAAGCCAACTGCTCGATGCCGTGGCCGATGCCGACGCCATCATCATCCGTTCCGACAAAATCGACGCCGAGGTTATGGATGCCGCCAAGCAATTGAAGATAATCGTACGCGCCGGTGCCGGTTATGACAACGTCGACCTTGCCGCCGCCACTGTCCGCGGAATCGTGGTACAGAACACCCCCGGTCAAAACTCAAACGCCGTGGCCGAACTCGTCTTCGGTATGCTCGTTATGGCCGTGCGTAACATGTACAACGGGACATCGGGTAGCGAACTGAAAGAGAAGACCCTCGGCATCCATGCCTTCGGTCAGGTTGGCCGCAACGTGGCCCGCATCGCCAAAGGTTTTGGTATGGAGGTTAGTGCGCTCGACCCGTTCTGCCCCGACGAGGTCATCGTTGAGGCAGGTGTGAAACCGGTCCACTCTGTCGAGGACCTCTACAGCAACAACAAGTTTGTATCGCTCCATATTCCAGCCAACGACCAAACACGCCGTTCGGTCGGTTATGACCTTATCACCCGTCTGCCCAAGGGAGGTGTGCTCGTCAACACCGCCCGCAAGGAGGTCATCGACGAGGAAGGTCTCGCCAAAGCGCTGCGCGAGCGTCCCGACCTGAAATATGTTGCCGACATCCGTCCCGACAGTGCCGACTCTCTCATTGCCGAGTTTGGAGACCGCGTCTTCTTCACCCCCAAGAAAATGGGGGCACAGACCGCCGAAGCCAACATCAACGCCGGCATCGCCGCCGCCCGTCAGATTGTCGACTTCTTGCGCGACGGCATCAACCGCTACCAGGTCAACAAATAACATTTCTATATCACTACATCTCGGCGCGACGGTGTTCCTTCCCCTCGACATCGTCGCGCCGCTTTCCAATATCGCGTAAATAGTAAAGCCGCTGCCCCGAAGGCCACGGCTTCATATTTATCTTCAACTTGCTGAGGTCAGATTACTTTCCTTTCACAAAGCCGACCTTGTCTTTTTCCGTGATTTTGCGAATAACCTTGCATGGGTTGCCGGCTGCAACAACGCCCGCGGGGATGTCGTGGGTGACAACGCTACCGGCGCCAATTACACTGTCATCGCCGATGGTAACACCGCTCAAGATGGTACTTCCGCCTCCAATCCAAACGCGGTTACCTATGGTAATGGGCTCTGGAATCAATGCACCGTCGATGCGCTCCTGAGCGTCGAGCGAGTGGTTGGCCGAGTACATGCTGACGTTGGGGCCGAGCAACGTGTTGTTGCCAATCGTAATCTGGCCGCAGTCGAGCAGTGTACATCCAAAGTTGATATAAAGGTCGTTGCCAAGCGTGATGTTCTTGCCAAACTCACATGTGAAATTCGGCTCCATATAGACGCGTTCGCCAACTTTCTTGAAAAGTTTCTTCATGATTTCCTGGCGCTTCTCGACCTCATCGTCGGTAGTGCGGTTAAATTCTTTGAAAAGCTTCTTGGCCTCGACGCGCAGGTCAAAAAGAGCCGGGTCAAAGTCATCATAGAGCTGATGAGCTTGCATTTTATCCCATTCGGTCATAATGTCTTGAATTTAAGGTTTTTTGAATTAAGTGATTAAAAATCTATGACAAAGGTAGGTCTAAACGGTGATATTTACAACTAAAATCCAAATTTTTTATTCATAAAAAAGATGTAATTTTGTCGGCCGAAATTCAATCTGCAATTCGGTTGACTACATTAATATATAGCTACATATCACAATGGATATTCTCAATGGAAAAAATAGTCTCGATAATCCGCAGGAAACTTAACCTCCTTCGTCCACAGAATAGATAGGCCTACGAAGACTGTTTGCAAAATCATGCGTATTATATAAACTCAACGCGCTATCCTCCTACAGGATAGCGCGTTGCTATTTTGTCACGCCGGCGGGTATGAGCCCGCAAGGCGAATGAAAGAATCTCTTTAAACTTTAAACCTCAAGTTAAACGAAACGCGAGTTGAATTATTCGGGCGCTGTCCAGGTGCTGAGGTATTTGTCGACGTCGGCGGTGAGGTCCTCGCCTTGCTTGCCGCGGCTGACAATCTTTCCGCTGGGGTCAATCAGCAGGATGCAAGGGATGCCTGAAATACCGTAGAGGTCGGTGGGAATTGACTGGGCATTAAATATCTGATGCCACGGAAGTTGCTTTGCCTGGACGGTGTTGATGGAGTTAACGGGTTCGTCCCACACGGCTACGCCTACAACGTTGAGACCTTTGCCATTATATTTATCGTAGAGGGCTTTGATAGTCGACAATTCACGCATACATGGGCCGCACCAACTTGCCCAGAAGTCGACGAGCGTGTAGTTGCCGTCTTTGCCGACATAGTCGCTCAAACGTTGGGTTTGGCCTTCAAAGTCAATGGCAAAATCTTTGTACTGCTTGCCTTCGCCGGTTTCGGCCTCGGTGACGAGCGCCTGTTCGCGGTTTTTAACTTTCTCCTTTTCAGCCCACTGAGGATATCTCTTCATTTGCTCGCGGAGTTCGTCGAGGTTCCAGTCGTATGCTTGATTGACAAAGAAATAGTAACCAACAGGGTTATCAAGGTTGGCGTTCATATACTTGCCGGGGATGGCCTCGTAGGCAGCGATGATTTCGGCCGCACGCGCCTCGCTTTCGGGACCTTCGGGCAGCGCATTATATTCGTCAACAAGCGCCTTCATCTCTTCACCGGCTTTGCCAAGCGTTTCGTTGAGGGGCGTGCCGGTAGCCGCACCACGCACGCTGCAAACGATGGTGCCGGGCTCAAGGATAAACTCTGACGCACGCTGACCATCGACAATGATGCGAGCCATCACGGGGTCGTCAACATGGCCCGCGAAAACGGCTTTGTTGTTCTCAACGATAGTAGAATCGAGATTATTGCCTGTGTCATAGTCGGTTATGTAGGCTTTCAGGCCGTCTTCAAGACCGGGGAGGTCGAGAGTCACATTATAATTGTCGGCAACGGCTGATGCGCAACCCGCGAGCGTCAGGCCCAGGGTAAAAAATGCAAACGTCTGTTTAATGTTCATTTCCGGATAATTTGATTATGATTTAATATTTTAAGTTGCAAATTTACATACTTTTTGCGTTAATTCAAGATAAATCGAGATTATTATTGATTTGTCGTGTTAATTCGCGTTGAACCGTTAGGCAACATCGTTGGAAAAATGTCACAAAATATGTTGTATAATATATTTTTAACGGGATGAATTACCCGAAATTTGCTTTATCTTTGCGGTTGGATAAAACAATTTTCTATATGGCACAATTCGAGAGCAAACTGATGACGGCCGACCAGGCTGTAAAACTTGTCAAAAGCGGTGACAATATTTTTGTGCAGGGAAGCAGTTCGATTCCCGAGGCGCTGATTGCCGCCCTCGCTCGTCGCGGAGATGAATTGGAGAATGTGACACTCTACAATGCCTTTGCGATGGGTCGACGCGTCTCGCCGCTTTGCGACCTGTCGCTGAAAGACTCGTTTTTAATTGACTCGTTTTTTGTGTCAAATGCCGTGAGGTCGTGGGTTAATGCCGGCTATGCCACCACTACTCCACGCTTCTTCGGGCAGGTACCCCAACTGTTCCGCGAGGGGTCGATAAAACTTGATGTCGCCTTTGTCAACTGTTCGACGCCCGACGAGAACGGCTATGTATCGTTTGGCGTCTCGGCCGACCTGACCCCGTCGGCGGTCGAAGTGGCCAAACTCATTATAGCGCAAATCAATCCCCAGATGCCGTTTACCTACGGTGACTCAGTCATCCACACCTCGCGGCTCGACGCCATGGTCATGGTCGACGACCCGCTCGCCGAAACCGGCAACCTACAGCCAACCGAGCGCGAGATTGCCATCGGTCGCCACGTTGCCGCGCTTGTGCCCGACGGTGCTGTGCTGCAAATTGGCGTGGGGTCTATACCTAATGCCATCTTGCATGCGCTCGGCGACCACCGCCACCTTGGCATCCACACCGAGGCGCTGACCGAAGGGATGGTCGATCTAATCAGGAGCGGAGTTGTCGACAACTCGCGCAAGCAGGTAGAGCCGGGGCTCTCGGTAGCTTCGCTTGCCCTTGGCACCCGTCGCCTATATGACTTCATGGACCACAACCGGTCGATATTGATGCGCGACATCGCCTGGGTAAACGACCCGTTTGTTATCGCCCAGAACCAGAACATGGTCGCCATTAACTCGTGTCTTGAGATTGACCTCTCGGGTCAGGTATGTGCAGACTCAATCGGGACACGAATCTACTCTGGCGTCGGCGGTCAGCAAGACTTTGTCTACGGCTCATCACGCAGCGATGGCGGTCAGTCGTTTATCGTCATGCTGTCGACAACCTCGCGCGGCGAAAGCAAAATCAAACCCGTGCTGACACCCGGCGCCGGCGTTGTAACCACCCGTTTCCAGACCAATTGGGTAGTCACCGAGCACGGCGCCGTCAACCTGCGCGGCCGCAACATGATTGACCGCGCACGCATGCTGATTTCGATTGCAGCCCCCGAATTCCGCGAAGAACTCGACCGCGCAGCCTTTGAAATGCTCGGTTACGCCTACCGTCGATGGCACTCCTTTACATAATATCAGGTAACGGCATGTAAGAGTTTTGAGGTACTGCCATAAGTCGTGGCGTCGCGATTTCAAATTCTCGGAAGTTTAGTGCCAGAGGGCGTTGAGGCGGGTGATGAGAGTGGCGCTCGCGCCGGTTGTGCCGGTGTGCTGGAAACCGAGAGCGGTGCCGGGGATGATGGTGACGGGGACAGAAAGGTCGACACTGTCGAGAACATCGGGGGCCGAGGAACTGATGGCCGGGGCGGTCGACGAGGCACGGGCAGTTAGGATGCCGTCGGCGATGGATAGGTCGACGGTGCAGGTGGTGCGGAAGCATGATGAGGCGACGGGGTCGGTCAATGGGGTGACGGTGCCGTCCCGATATTCGACGAGCGAGAAGACGACGGCATGGTCATAACCGGGAGTGCGCCTGATTCGCAAGGCATAGCCTGAGAGTCGTTCCGGGTTGAAACCGATGTAGATATCCATGAACTGTCCTGTGGCACTCCCGAAGCCTTGTCCGGCGCTTTTGCATGGCTCAAGGTCGACAGTAATGGATTGATGGTTGGATTTTTCGGTCATCGGTGTATAGAAAGCGCGTGCACCGCGTGTGGCTTGAGCAAGCCCGATGCCGGTAGCGCCGTCGGTCCCGTAGCCGTAGTACCAAGCCGGACGGTAGTTGTCGGCTTGCCAATCAAATTCTGCAGTCTCGGCAGGTTTGTAGCAGTCGAGAGTCCATGCACCACGCTTGATGACAGGCTGAACGCTGACGGGGAGGTCGGCAAAGGTGGTCGACAGCGTCTCGGTTTTGCTTTTCTTCGTCGTCATAGAGGATTTTACGGGCAAAGAAGAGGCTGTGACATATTCGCCAACCTTAGTTCCGTCGGCCTCGGGTGCGACACGGGCGAGGATGCTATGGCCGGCATCGGCAACAGTAAGAGTGTAGGAGCGTGCCGACGATGCGCGTCCGTGCATAACGGGGATGGTGTCGGCGAGGTCGGGTCGTGTGTAGCGATACCAAACGATGTGGCTGTTATCCCCCTCTTTATCAAGACTGTAAGAAACTGTCATCGCTTTGGCTTTCTTGTCGTAACTGATAGTCGGGGCGGACGTAAATGTGGGGGCGGCGGTCAGATAGGGGGCAACGACGGTGTGCAAGCGTCCTTTGAGCCCGTCTGCCACAGTTGCCGTGACGTAGGCGTCTACTCGGTTTGGTAAATGGTTTTGAGATGTCATCACGTAGCGATGGCCACTCCCCGTTGCTTCAAGCGTAACGGTCGAAGGGTATGTCCAATCAATATTAGTAGGTTGAACGTTAGCGGTATAGTTGCCCCAGCGAACAGCAAGCGGGGTAACATTGGCGGTATCGTCCTTGGCGGCAAGATCGGCCGAGCGGCGGTCGAAGATGATGGCGACGGGAAGCGAAAGCGCCTCAGAGCCGGCGATGGAAACGATGTCGTCACGAATGCCGAGGGGGTCCCAGTTGTCGTCGCCGCCTACAAGCGACGGGATATTGTAGACAACGCGGCCATCTTGCGTGTTCAAGCGATAGGCGTCGAGTGCTTTACGACCCGAGAGGTCAACTGTAAGTTCAGGGCGCTCGGGGTCCATAGTAACAGGCTTACCGTCGAGAGTGACGTTGCATTGGTAGCAGACTGAGGCAGAAGGATCGCGAGTCCATTGAAGCGAAGTCGGAGGCGTGGCGCCGCATGAGTGGAAACGGGTGTCGATGAGCGTCACGGGACCGGGTACTTTGGTCAGATATTGCGCGCCGGTGTTAAGCAAATCGATGTCACAGTTGAGGAACACGGCACCGGTAGGAGGCGTGTTGTAGAACGGCTTTGATGAATGGAATGTAAAATGACAATCGAGATAGACGGCCGAGCCGGTCAGAGCGTCGTCGGTCGACTCAAAGTGACAATCCTTGTAAAGCGAACGGCGTGAGCCGACAAGCGGACAGAGATTTAAGCGACTGACATAACGGCAGTTGGTCGAAAAAAGACGGTCGGTGCCATGGCAGATACCAAGTTGGGCTTGGACAATAGCGTTAGCGCGACGAGGACGATTTTTGGATGGGTCAAGCGGGTAATCGAGGTCTATGTTGCAGTAGTTACCGAGCGTCATGTTATGAACTTCGAGCGACTTGCCCACATATTTAATCATGGTAAAATTGCCGATTGCGCCCTGGGTCTGACCGCGGTTGGATGCAAAGACGGTGTTGACGGGGTCGGGGTTGAGGCCGATGATGGCGAGGGTGTCGACGCTGATAGTCGTGCCGTATGGGGTGCCGTTTCCCGCGTTGCGTATTTGAGGGTCATCGGGGTCGTCGAGCCAGTAGACTCCGGGGGCGACGAGAAGAGTCATGGGGTCGCTCCCGGGCATGGCGTTTATGGCGGCGATAGCTTCGGCTGCG
>JAFLTK010000005.1 GCA_022511505.1 Muribaculaceae bacterium | reverse complement strand
CACAACCGGTTAAGAAAATGTGGTTGTTCGGTTCCTACGCTTCAAAAGAAGCGCGTAACGATTGAAGACGGCCTATAAAAAGAAGTTTCGGGAACTGAGTCTCGAAACTTCAATGGGGGTGAACAGTGGGATTCGAACCCACGACCTTCGGAACCACAATCCGACGTTCTAACCGACTGAACTATGCTCACCATTTGGTTTTGCGCTTGCAAAGGTAGGGAGATTTTTTGTATCTGCAAAATTTTTTGACAAAAATTTCAAAAATATGGGGGAAAATCTGGACTATGCAGGGGCTATCCGGGGAGAGCAGTCTCATTGCGGTTAGAGAGGTAGCCGTGGAGGTCGTAGGATGCGCCGGTGATGGTGTCGATTGCCATGACGAGAGCGGTTGTTGTTGCTCTGTCGATGACGCGGTCGCGGCTTCCGGGGAAGTGACACAGGCGCGAGACGACTTTGCCGCAAACGGCAACGGCGATGCAGACGGTGCCGACTGGTTTGCCGGGGACTGCCCCACCGGGGCCGGCAATGCCGGAAGTGGCGATACCGACATCCACTCCAAGCGCACGGCATACGCCCGATGCCATTTGCTCGACAACCGGGATTGATACGACGCCATTTTTGGCAATTGTATCCTCGTCAACGCCAAGTAGCGAGGTCTTGACTCGGTTGGCGTAGGATACGACCGAGCCCATATAAGAAGCGGAACTACCCGGGATTAGGGTTATTTGATGAGCAATATTGCCACCGGTGCAACTCTCGGCAGTTCCAACCGTCAAGTTCCTTTCTCCCAATACTTTGAGGAGGATTTGAGCTTCGGTAAGGTCATCGGTCGCTTTGACTGCATCGCCGAGCCTCTCCCCTATTCTTTTGGCAACTTTAGTAACCTCGGCTTCGAGAAGTTCGGCATCATGGTGACGACCGTCGAGGCGAAGTCTAACGATACCGGGGCGCGGCAGATAGGCAAGATGGATGAAAGAGGGCATCGTGTCTTCAATATCGGCAAGTTCCTGAGCAAGAGCGCTCTCAGTGTATCCGGTCACAATCATCACTCGGCGCTGATGGGCTACATCGGAGGGAAAACGTTCCATCAATTGGTCGATAATCTGCTCGCGCATCATGGTCAATGTTTCAAACGGGACGCCGGGCATCGATATCAGGACTTTCCCGTCTCGTTCAAACCACATTATCGGGGCGGTCCCGGCACTGTTTTGAATAACGCGACAGGAAGAAGGGACCAACGCTTGGGCTCTCGTCAAGTCGTTGAGTTTCAGACCGCGACGTTCAACTATCATCCCAACGTTCTTCAAAGTTGCTTCATCTTCAACCATGTTTCCACCAAAGATGCCGAGCATCACTTTCTTGGTGATATCGTCGCGCGTTGGACCGAGGCCACCGGTTGTCAAAACGACCTCACAGTCGCTCGCCAAAGCGCGCTCAACCGCGGCAGTGATTGCAGCCTCGTCATCGGCTATCATCTCGACCATCTCGACCTCTATATCGTGGGGGTCGAGCATCTTTGCCAAATCGGCGGCAAGAGTATTGACCACTTGTCCTATCAGCAACTCGTCACCAATATTTATAATGTATACTTTCATAAATCAACCTTTTTAAACGCCGACACGAGCAAACGGCACGCTGTCATAACAGCAGAATTGGCGGTCAAGATACTTGTAATAACCGGCGATAGCGACCATGGCTGCATTATCGGTTGTAAACACGCGCTCGGGAATGAATGCTTTCAGATGGTGGCGCTCACAATATCGGGCAACGGCTTCGCGGAAACCGGAGTTGGCCGATACTCCCCCGCCGATAGCGACAGTTTTGACACCGGTCTGTTTGACAGCCTTATCAAGTTTGTCAATAAGAATGTCTATTATCGTGACTTGAAGCGATGCTGCAAGGTCGGCCATATTGTTTTTGATAAAATCGGGATCACCTGCTTTGACGGCATCGCGGATGGTGTAAAGGAACGACGTTTTCAGCCCCGAGAAACTGTAGTCAAGGCCTGGAATGTGGGGCTTAGCGAAATGGAAACGTTTTGGGTCGCCCTCGGCGGCGAGGCGGTCGATATGCGGTCCGCCGGGATAAGGCAACCCCATCACCTTGGCGCATTTGTCAAATGCTTCGCCGGCGGCATCGTCAATCGTGCGGCCAAGGATTTCCATGTCGTTGTAATTTCTGACCAGAATTAACTGGGAATTTCCTCCCGAGACGAGGAGGCAGATGAACGGATATTCGGGCACTTCGTCATTTTCCTCTTTGCGGATGAAATGGCTCAGAACATGGCCGTGAAGATGGTTGACGTCGACTATTGGTATTCTCAAGCCGAGCGACATACCTTTGGCAAAAGATGTGCCGACGAGTAGCGAGCCAAGCAACCCCGGACCGCGTGTAAATGCTATCGCGCTGAGGTCTCGCTTGTCGACGCCGGCCCGCTGTAATGCCGCCGAAACAACCGGCACGATGTTTTGCTGATGGGCACGAGAGGCAAGTTCAGGGACCACGCCGCCATACTCGGCATGGACTGCCTGTGAGGCAATGACATTTGACAGCAGAAGGCCATCTTTTATGACTGCCGCCGAGGTGTCGTCACATGATGACTCTATACCTAATATTATAGTACTCATAACTTCTGTAAGAATTTGAGTGCAAAATTACTAATAAATCAAGAAAAAAACCTAACTTTGCACCCCGAAAACAAATCGCGGTAATTAATGCAGAAAATCAGAAACATCGCTATCATCGCCCATGTCGATCATGGCAAGACAACAGTTGTCGACAAAATGCTGTTGGCCGGTAATTTATTCCGTGAAAATCAGAATGCCGGCGAACTTATTCTCGACAACAATGACTTGGAGCGCGAACGTGGAATCACCATTTTGTCCAAAAACGTCTCCATCAACTACAAAGACACTAAAATCAACATTATAGACACCCCGGGACACGCCGACTTTGGCGGCGAGGTTGAGCGAGTGCTCAACATGGCCGACGGTTGCCTGCTTCTCGTGGACGCATTTGAAGGCCCTATGCCCCAAACGCGCTTTGTGCTCCAGAAAGCCATTGCTATGGGGCTTAAACCGGTTGTTGTCATCAACAAGGTTGACAAACCAAACTGCCGTCCCGACGAGGTTCAGGAGATGGTGTTTGACTTGATGTGTAACCTTGACGCGACTGAGGACCAACTTGATTTCCCGACAATCTATGGGTCTGCTAAACAGGGCTGGATGAGCACCGACTGGAAAACACCGACCGACAACATCCTGCCGCTACTCGACGCCATCCTTGAATATATCCCCGAGCCCGAGATTCTCGACGGTGACGCTCAGATGCTCATCACGTCGCTCGATTTCTCAAGTTATGTTGGCCGCATCGCGATAGGACGCGTTCATCGCGGCGAAATTCGCGAAGGCATGGAGATTGGACTGTGCAAAAAAGACGGCACTGTAACTCGTCAGAAAATAAAAGAGTTGCACGTCTTTGAAGGTATGGGTCGTAAGAAAGTCCAGTCGGTCAAAAGCGGCGATATATGCGCAATAGTCGGTCTCGAAGATTTTGAGATTGGCGATACTCTTTCCGACCTCAATAACCCTGAACCACTGCCCCGCATCGCCATCGACGAGCCGACAATGTCGATGACTTTCACAATCAACGACAGTCCGTTCTTTGGTCGCGATGGCAAATATGTCACTTCTCGCCACATTGGCGACCGTTTGACTCGCGAACTTGACCGCAACCTCGCGCTCCGCGTAACAAAGGCCGACCAGGAGGACGTATGGACCGTCTATGGACGCGGCGTGCTTCACCTGTCGGTGTTAATCGAAACCATGCGTCGCGAAGGCTATGAACTCCAGGTCGGTCAGCCTCAGGTAATTATCAAAGAGATTGACGGAGTTAAATGTGAGCCCATCGAGTTGCTGACAATAAATGTCACCGAAGAATATTCCTCAAAGATAATTGACATGGTAACACGCCGCAAGGGCGAAATGGTGTCGATGCAAGCCCAAAATGACCGCCTGCACATCGAGTTCCACATCCCGTCGCGTGGCATCATCGGCTTGCGCAACAACGTCCTGACCGCGAGTGCCGGCGAGGCCATCATGGCCCACCGTTTCCTGGAATATCAGCCATGGAAAGGCGAAATAGAACGTCGCACAAACGGCTCATTGATAGCACTGGAGGCCGGAACCGCCTACGCCTACGCTATCGACAAACTTCAAGACCGCGGACGCTTCTTCATCTTTCCCCAAGAGGAAGTATATGCCGGTCAAGTGGTTGGTGAAAACGCCAAGGACAATGACATTGTTGTCAACGTGACTAAGTCAAAGAAACTAACCAACATGCGTGCATCGGGTGCCGATGACAAAGCACGCATCATTCCGCCCGTTGTCTTTTCGCTTGAAGAAGCCCTCGAGTATATTAAAGAAGATGAATATGTGGAGGTTACACCCCATCACATCCGTCTACGCAAAATTATCCTCGATGAAATTGAGCGCAAACGCGCCAACAAGTAATCGCAGGAGGCAATAATCCGTTAACCATATTTTGAGCAGTTATCTCAGCCCCGGCCGAGATAACTGTTTCATTATTAGACCGACTTTTTATGCCTATACATATAAATCCAAATACATAATAGAATCAAGGCTGCAGCAAGCGAGACAATTGCTCCAAATTTTAGTCCGGGCGTGAAATATCTGAAAACAATCTCATGTTTACCAGCAGGGACTATGACTGCCGACATCCCGAGATTTACATTATATATCTTTGTAGGCTTGCCATCGATTGTGGCTGTAAAACCCTTGTCGGCTACAACACTGAAAAATACGACTTCGGTTTTACCGAAATCACTGTTGCATATAAATCCCCGACTGTCACCAATGAAGTTGCTGACAGTTGTTGCTCGTCGCGCTTTTGAGACACTGTCTATATCAACCTTCAGGTTCAATTTCCCTTCTTTAAGAAATTGGCTAAATATATCTTCATCCTCGGGGTTTATTACTAGATTTTCAAGCATCATAAGCGGCACATCAACCGAGTCGGCCTTGGCATCAAAAGCATCGACCTTCTCTTTGGTCACGTAGGCGTCATAGGTAAAGCCCATAGGGATATAATAATCGAAGGTATAATAACTAAAGTCATGATCTTTTTTGACAAAATTAAGGCAACCATTAAATCGTCCAACATCTTCATCCGGTAAGAAATTTGAAATCATTACCTCCTTGACCGAAGTCAGAGCAGCAACTGCCTTATGGGAAGATATTCTGTTATAAAAAGAGGGGTTATGTGAGACGCTGTCGACAACTTCTCTAAATGGCAATAAATTGACGTTGTAGATAGAATGGAAACAATAATTTCCCGGCCGATTCAACAAAATATTGACGTTTTTATGGTAGGAATATTCTTCATATCTATATTCCACCAGTTTTTGATTTCCATCCAATTCAGAGTCTAAAATCAATCTGTTATTGAACAATTGATGTTTATCTCTATAATCTTCAGGTAATACTGCAGCATAACTTGTTGCCATCAAATTTGCTGTTCCACATATAGCCACAAGTAATGTTGTCAACTTTGTATTATTCTGTTTCTTATACCAGACGCACAGGCAGATTATGTTAACAAAGATTACAGCAATTTCGCTAAAACGATTGCGACTAATTTCCCATTCTCTATTATGAGCAGCAACCGAATAGCAAGAAGAAAGTATTATAATTATTATTAGCGCTATTATGAGTGCCAAATAAATTATAAAAAGAGATTTATTGACATTAATTCTGTCCTTCATCACACTTAATGTCGCGACTATAATTAATATAATCAGTCCATAAAGCCAACGTGCCTCTAAAGAATTGGTAAACAAAGAAAAAATACCGTTTAATGGCGAAATGTAACAGAAAAGCGACACAACTATCATCCATGTAATCCAGTCGCGTCTTTTTATTGCGTATGCAATCACTCCTATAATTCCAAAAACAGGGATAAAACATTCAGTACTCATCCAATTTTGATCAGAAAGAATGGAATCTCTAAACGGATTCTCTGCTATTGTGGGCATTATAAGTGATTTTAATCTCTGCAAACAATATGCAAAAAAAGTATTTATATTTTCGGGATAAAATCCTAAATATTCCTCTAAACACCGTTCTCTTAGAATTCTTGCACCGCCCCAAAAGTGCAATATCATTGGTAGGAGTATTACCAAAGAAAGTAATCCTCCAAAAACACAACCCATTATGTAGTTAGTGATAACTCGTTTTGTGAAACATTTTTCTGCCCAACATCTGAAAACAAAATATATCAGACCTATCAACAATGAACCGCACGCAAAATAGAAGTTGATAAATAGAACGAAAAACGTTGCAAGTGAAAGCTTTATGAAACCATAGCGTTCTTTCCTAATGACCGATTCAATTCCTATCAGAAGCAAAGGGAATACTAAAATCGGTTCGCAGAAATGATAATAATAGAGAGTGCAAATATAGAATGACGAGAATGTGTATAATAATGCACCTATAGTTGATAGTTGACCATTGAACGACATCTTTCTGAAATAAAGATAGGAAAACACCGATGTCGCTATTGTCTTGAGATATAAAGCAAACAACATTCCCCATAATAAGTGGCTTGCCGGGAATAAACAGACTATCCAAACAAAAGGGCTCCCTACCGTATAAAAGCAATAGGCAGCAATAAAATTGTCGCCAGAGAACGTGTTCCAACTCCACCATGGCGCTCCTGTAGAAAACATTCTCTTTGCTTCAAGGATAAATTGAACTTGTTGCCCAGTAAGGTCTAAATAGGATATTGTATGTAAATTAAGCAAGAATGGTATCAAGCCGATTGTTAAAATCAGCACTGTGAGTAATATTAATCGCTTCATATAGTGTGAAAATATTATTCGTTAAAAGAATTGAAATGCAAAATTAACAATTTAATTTGTGATGTGATTTTGGTGGATTTAAAAATTTGAACAAAAATTTGGGAGATGGCTTTTTAATCATGTTTTTTTCTTAATTTTGCATTTCAAAGATTTAACGAAAAAACCAAGACACCAATGGCAACAAAACCGTTCAAGTATCAGAAGATGTTTCCAATGACCGCTGATACTACCGAGTATTATCTGCTGACCAAAGACTATGTAAAGGTCGAGGACTGGGCCGGTCATAAAATGCTTGTAATTGACCCCGAAGCGCTTAGAGTCCTTGCCCGTCAAGCGACCCACGACAATTCATTCATGTTGCGCCGCGAGCACAACGAGATGGTAGCCAAGATTCTCCACGACCCCGAGGCAAGTGCCAATGATAAGTTTGTAGCACTGACAATGCTTCGCAACGCCGAGGTTTCGGCCAAGGGACAACTCCCCTTCTGCCAAGATACCGGTACGGCCATCATCATTGGCAACAAGGGCCAGAACGTTTACACCGGTGGCAACGATGAGGAATACCTGAGCCACGGTGTCTATGATACATATACCGAGTGCAACCTGCGCTATAGCCAGAACGCCCCGTTGACAATGTATGACGAGGTCAATACCGGTTGCAACCTTCCCGCTCAGATTGACCTTCACGCTGTCGACGGTGATGAGTACAAATTTGTATTCGTAGCCAAGGGTGGCGGCTCGGCCAACAAGACCTACCTTTTCCAGGAAACCAAGGCGCTTCTTAACCCCGAGACTCTTGTACCTTTCCTCGTTGAGAAAATGAAGTCGCTCGGAACTGCAGCATGCCCGCCCTATCACATCGCTATCGTTGTTGGCGGCACGTCGGCCGAGAAGAACCTTGAGACGGTTAAGAAAGCCTCTATCAAATATTATGACAATCTGCCCGACCATGGCAACGAATTAGGCCACGCTTTCCGTGACATAGAACTTGAGGCCAAATTGCTTGAGTGTGCTCGCAACCTTGGTCTTGGCGCACAGTTTGGCGGAAAATATTTCGCTCATGACATCCGCGTCATCCGTTTGCCACGCCACGGCGCGTCTTGTCCCGTTGGTATCGGCGTAAGTTGCTCGGCCGACCGCAATGTCAAGGCCAAAATCAACGCCGACGGTCTTTGGATTGAGAAACTGGATACTAACCCTGGCGAATTGATTCCCGCCGAAATGAGAAACGAAGCCGAGGGCGATGTTGTCAAGATTGACCTCAACCAGCCGATGAAAGATATCTTGGCCGAATTGACCAAGCACCCGGTTGCTACTCGACTGTCGTTGAGCGGCACTATCATCGTGGGCCGAGACATCGCACATGCAAAAATCAAGGAGCGTCTTGACCGCGGCGAGCCTATGCCCGAGTATCTCCAGAATCATCCTATCTACTACGCCGGACCGGCCAAGACGCCGGCAGGCATGGCTTCCGGTTCGTTTGGCCCGACGACTGCCGGCCGCATGGACCCATACGTTGATCAGTTCCAGAGCGAAGGCGGTTCAATGGTAATGATTGCAAAGGGCAACCGCTCGAAAGCCGTTACCGATGCATGCCATCGCCACGGCGGTTTCTCCCTCGGTTCAATCGGTGGTCCGGCCGCTATCCTCGCCCAAAACAGCATCAAGAA
>JAFLTK010000004.1 GCA_022511505.1 Muribaculaceae bacterium | reverse complement strand
ACTGCCAGGCCGGCGCTCCGCCCGATGATTTTTCGGTGCTCGGCCAGAACTGGGGTTTCCCCACCTACAACTGGGAGGAGATGGCTCGCGACGGATATGCCTGGTGGAAATCCCGTTTCCAAAAGATGGCCGAATATTTTGACGCATACCGCATCGACCATGTGCTCGGCTTTTTCAGAATCTGGCAAATCCCAATGAGTGCCGTCCATGGCCTCCTTGGCATCTTCAACCCCGCGCTCCCCTTTACTGTCGACGAACTGAAATATAACTATGACTTCTGGCTCGATGTCGATTTGCACACCAAGCCCTATATAACCGACGAATTATTAGGCCGTTTCTTCGGTGAATATGCCGGCGATGCTCGCGAGTATTATCTCGATTCAATAGGTTACGGGCGTTATCAGTTCCGCCCCGAGTTTGACACCCAGCGCAAAGTCATTGACTATTTCGCCCAAATCGACCCCACCGAGAAAACGGCTCGCCTCTGTGACGCAATGCTGATGCTCCACGACGAGGTGCTCTTCATCGAAGACCCTGTTGAAAAAGGCAAATACCATCCACGCATCTCAGCACAGAGCACGGCCCTCTATCAAACTATGAACGACTATGAGCGCTGGTGTTTCAACCACCTCTACAACGATTTCTTCTATCAGCGTCACAACGATTTCTGGTATCGCAAGGCGATGGAGAAATTGCCGCCGCTCATCGACGCTACCCCCATGCTCGTCTGTGCCGAGGACCTCGGTATGATACCCCACTGTGTACCCGCTGTCATGGAGAAACTCGAGATTATCTCGCTCGAAATTCAGCGTATGCCAAAGGACCCCAACACCGAGTTTGGCAACACGTGGAGTTACCCTTACTACAGCGTTTGCACAACGTCGACCCACGACATGGGCGGTATCCGCCAATGGTGGGAAGAGGACCGCGCGAAGACACAGCGTTTCTATAACGGCTGGCTCCACGAGCACGGCGAGGCTCCCTACTATGCCGAGCCTTGGATTTGCGACAAGATTATCGACCAGCACCTCGACTCACCCTCGATGCTCTGCATCCTCCCGTTGCAGGACTGGCTGTCGCTCGACGGTGTAATCCGTCGCGAGGACCCGCGCGATGAACTTATCAACATCCCGGCCAACCCGCGCCACTACTGGCGTTATCGCATGCACCTTACTCTCGAGCAGTTGCTCAACGCCACTACGTTTAACGACTATCTCGAGAACAAAATCAAGGACCACAACCGCTAAACTCACGGCCTTAAAACAACAAAAAACCGACGCTTTTTTCAGCGCCGGTTTTTTGTTGTTGGGGGTATATCTTTTAGTCGCGTAATGTCAAGGCAACGATGTTCTCGACGTGGTGGGTGTGGGGGAACATATCCACCGGTTGGACCGACTCTATTCTATACATCGGGTCAAGCAACGCCAGGTCGCGCGCCTGTGTCGCAGGGTTGCAGCTTACGTAGACGATGCGCCTCGGAGCCGCCTCCATGATGACCTTGACGACATCCTCGTGCATGCCGGCACGAGGCGGGTCGACTATCATCACGTCGGGCTTGCCATGCTCGGCGATAAACTCGCGCGTCAGTACGTTCTTCATGTCACCGGCATAGAACTCGGTGTTCTCCAGCCCGTTAATCGCTGCGTTGACCTTGGCGTCTTCGATGGCTTCGGGGACATACTCGATGCCGATTACATGCCGGCAGTGGCGGGCAACGAAACACGCTATCGTCCCGGTGCCGGTGTAGAGGTCATAGACAAGTTCATCGCCGTTGAGGCGTGCCGCCTCGCGCGCATTTTTGTATAACTCGTAGGCCTGCAAGGAGTTGGTTTGGTAGAACGATTTCGGGCCGACGCGGAATTTCAGTCCCTCCATCTGCTCGACGATAAAATCGTTCCCTTTGAAGGTGACAACATCGAGGTCACCGATAGTGTCGTTTACCTTGGTGTTGACGACATAGAGAAGCGATGTGATTTCAGGGAATCGGTCGGCTATCGCGTTCATTACTCGCTCGATATTCGCCGTGTCATCTTCGCCAAACGACATGACGATCATAACCTCGCCGGTCGACGCGATGCGTATCATCAACGTGCGCAACAATCCACGCTGCTCTCTCAAGTCATAGAAGGACAACCCGTTCTCACGGCCAAACTCTTTGATAAACAGGCGTATTCTGTTGCCGAGGTCATCCTGAAGGTGACAGCACTCAATGTCAAGCACCTTGTCAAAAGCACCGGGAATGTGGAAACCTGCCGCGGTGCGGTCGGCAAACTCCTCGCCGCTTTTCATCTGTTCCCACGTCAACCATTTCTTGTTGGAAAAGGTGTATTCCATCTTGTTGCGGTAGCAAGTCGTTTTCTCCGAGCCGAGAATAGGCGTGATTGGCGGAAACTCGACCTTGGCGATGCGTTCAAGAGCATCCTGCACCTGCTTTTGCTTGCATTGGAGTTGGAACTGGTAGGGGAGATGTTGCCATTTGCATCCGCCGCAGAGGGTGAAATGTTCGCAAAACGGCTCAATGCGGTTGGCCGACGGCGTTTTGAGCGCAACAACGTGCCCCTCGGCATAACTGTGCTTTTTCTTGTCGAGTTTGATGTCAACAACGTCGCCCGGCGCCGCGTAGGGCACAAAGACAACAAGGTTGTCGACACGTGCAATTGCTTTGCCCTCGGCAGCAACGTCGGTTATAGTTATATTTTCAAGGACAGGTAATTCTTTTCTTTTTCGTGACATTTTACAAAATTTTTGCAAAGATACTGATTTATATCCACGCGAAGCCCTCCGGTTAGTCAAAAATTCCCTCCATCGTCGCCACATTCCAATAAATTTTACTATTTTTGTATTTGAAACATCAAATATATGGATAAGCTGTCAAAATCGAGGATTAAGAGTGTCAAGGCGCTGGGCACATCCAAAGGCCGACGCGAAAGCGATTGCTTTAAGGTCGAGGGGACCAAACTGGTCCTCGACACCATCGGCCATTTTGACGTCGTCACCGTAGTCGCCACCGCGGCATGGTATGACGCAAATCGCGGCCGGTTGCATGCCGGTATTGAGTTGTGTCAGGCAACACGCGAGGACTTGGAACGAATGACCTCGCTTTCTACGGCCCCCGACGTCATTGCCGTCTACCGCATCCCGCTTGTGCAGTTTGACCCCTCGGCAACACGCACAAACCTCGTGCTGGCTCTCGACACTATTCAAGACCCCGGCAACCTCGGCACTATCGTCAGAATAGCCGACTGGTTTGGTATACGTCATATCGTCTGCTCGCGCGAGACGGTCGATATTTATAACCCCAAGACGATTCAATCGACTATGGGGGCCCTTTCACGCGTCGCCGTGACCTATCACGACCTCGCGGACCTGCTCGGCCAATTGCGCGCCGATGGCGTCGACGTTTGCGGAACTTTCCTCGGCGGCGATGATATCTTTGATGAGTCGACACCGTTGCCGTCTACCGGAGTTATCGTGATTGGAAACGAGGGCAACGGCATCAGTGACAAGATTGCCGATCTTGTCACCCGACGGCTTACCATCCCGTCCTATCCGCCGGGCGAGCCGACCGGCGAGTCGCTCAACGCGGCCGTGGCAACGGCAATAACAGTATCAACTTTCAGGCAACGCGAACTGAAATGGCAAAGAAAGTAAAAACAGCATGGTTTTGTAGCAACTGCGGCAACGAGTTCTCCAAGTGGGAGGGCCGTTGCTCGGCGTGCGGCTCGTGGGGTACCCTCGTTGAAGAGAAAGTGGCTACCGGCAAGTCGAAAACCTATATCGATAGCCGTCGCTCTAAACCGATAAAAGTCAGCGAGATAGAAACCTCAGAAATGCCGCGCATCAAGATGCCGAGCGGCGAACTGAACCGCGTGCTCGGCGGCGGGCTCGTCCCGGGCTCGTTGGTGCTCATCGGTGGCGAACCCGGTATCGGCAAGTCAACGCTCGTGTTGCAAAATATTCTGTCGATAAAGACGCGACGCGTGCTCTATGTCTCGGGCGAGGAGAGTGCCGTTCAACTGAAAATGCGCGCCGAGCGCATCGGCCGCCTCAGCGAGAACTGCTATATCGTCACCGAGACATCGCTCCAATCAATCATGGATCACGTTGAGGAGATTCAGCCCCAGATTCTCGTGGTCGACTCGATACAGACAATCGCCAGTGACGAAATCGAATCGTCGGCCGGCAGTGTCAGTCAAGTGCGCGAGTGTGCCGCCCAGTTGCTAAAATATGCCAAGGACTCGGGCGTCCCCGTCTTGCTCGTGGGCCACATCAACAAAGAGGGAAGCATCGCCGGCCCAAAGGTGCTGGAGCATATTGTCGATGCCGTTCTCCAGTTTGAGGGCGACCGCCATTATATGTACCGCATACTCCGCTCTATCAAAAACCGCTTTGGCTCGACATCAGAACTCGGCATATATGAAATGTGTCAGCGAGGCCTCCGCGAAGTCACCAATCCGTCAGAGATGCTCCTGTCGACCAACGGTGAGGAACTCTCGGGCGTGGCAATCGGCATCACCCTCGAGGGAATACGCCCGTTCCTTATCGAGGCTCAGGCTCTTGTCAGCACGGCCGCATACGGTACGCCCCAGCGCTCGGTCACCGGATTTGACGGCCGCCGAATGAACATGCTCCTTGCCGTCCTCGAGAAACGTGTCGGCTTCAAACTCGCAGCCAAAGACGTTTTCCTCAACATCGCCGGCGGATTGAAAGTCAACGACCCCGCGCTTGATATGGCCGTTATCTGCGCCATTCTGTCGTCAAACGTCGATATCGTCATTCCCCGCACCGTCTGTATGACCGGCGAGGTAGGTCTCTCGGGCGAAATACGCCCCGTCACACGCATCGAGCAACGCATCTTTGAGGCCGAAAAACTCGGCATGGAAACAATCCTCATTCCGCGCAACAATCTCAAAGGCGTCGACACCTCCAAGCTTAACATCAAAATCATCGAAGTCGCCAAAGTCGAAGAAGCTTTCCGCGCCCTCTTCGCTTAATCCGCATCTAATAATAAACAACAATGGAACAGAGTCTTAATATTAAAATTGCAGAAACACTGAAAGCCTATCTTGCCTCGGGAGTCGAGGATCAGATAGACTATCAGAAGTTCTACCTCTATTCCATTGTGACCCATTCGACGGCCATCGAAGGCTCCACGGTCACTGAAATCGAGAACCAGCTTCTTTTTGACGAGGGAATCGCAGCAGGGGGCCGAACGCTGACCGAGCAAATGATGAACGTTGATTTAAAAGATGCCTACCTTTATGCCTTCAAATTGGCCGCCGGTAATCCAACGTATACGCCCGAAATGTTGCAACGTCTCTCGGCCCTCGTCATGCGACGAACCGGTAGTGAATATTCCACGATGGCCGGCAGATTTGATTCCCCAAAGGGCGAGTACCGTCTTTGCAACGTCAGCGCGGGAATCGGTGGTAAAAGTTATCTTGCTTATAATAAAGTGCCACGAGCCGTTGAAGACTTTTGTCGATGGCTTAATGATCAAATCGGCAAAGTCGACACCATGGATGTTGCAGCATGTTACCGCCTCAGTTTTGAAGCCCATTTCAGATTAGTTACCATTCACCCTTGGGTAGATGGTAATGGACGCCTGACTCGCCTCTTGATGAATATGATTCAACGACAGTTGGGCCTCGTTCCCTCAATAGTCAGAAAAGAAGATAAGGGAGAATATATACAGGCGCTTGTCGACAGTCGCGAAAACGACGATTCAACCATCACTCAGGATACAATGTTGCGCCATCACATTGTCAATCTCAGCCAATTAACCCGCCAATATCAATCCGGCCTGTAATTAGATTAGATAATCGTCTTATATAGTTGGAATTTCCACTGAAGTTGTATAAAATTTAATGGTTCTATTGTTTGGATTGGCTAATAAATCCAGATCCATAATGGAATCATTTGGCCGGCGAGGGTAAATCAATGTGCAAGGCACGATTGGGACTGAGTTGGGATTAGAGCAATCGATTCCCAACTCTTTAAGCAGTTTAACATCGCGAGCATAGCCGCAAAGTTGCTTGATATAGTCGCCCTTAGCTACTCCGTCTTCGTAAAGTTCAGTATATTTCGAGTCGGCAATTATTTTTTCGTTAGGCTTGTTTATCAGGAAATCAGGATAGAAGGCATTGCCCCCTTTCTGCTGATATATCACGTTCTTTCTTCCGTATGTTTCACGAAGTTTTGCCAAAACATAGTGTTCAAACAGCAATGCCATGTCGATACGGAACACAGGTACGATATCAAAAGAAGACTTATGGCGAGAGTTTATCGCCATTTCTTCTTTGCGGATAATCATTCGCGCAAAACGGAGTGCATCAGAATATTCGCGAAACAGTTTATTGTTTCGGGTGAATATAGGAAATTCTTCGATAGTGTCAGATACATTTTCAAAAGCACTAAAGCATTGATTACAGAGAGCATAGATGGTGCTGTAACTTCGATGCTCCGACATCAAAGAAATCATATTTGAAGCTATGAGCAGTGCTCGCTTCAAATAGCGGTTTTCTGGGGTGTCAACCGAAAATTCTTCATAACGGCAATAGACGCGTTCTTTATGGCCGGTCCATATATTGCGGATTTCGTTTTTGCGAAAATCGATTCGGCCTTTCACCTTGCTGAGATTTTTCTCACGGCTAACATAACCTTTGCGAAGTCCTCTATCAGTGATTTGTCTTACAATCAACAGAAATTGAACTACGAGCAAAGGAGAAAGAATTGAGTTAAGAACAGTTGAGCGAATTGGTTTCGCGTCGAGGTCTATGTCATAGATAGCGGAGAAATCATCTTCGGGCGCTGATGAGCGGAGGCACGTCATGAACATCTCGATAAAATCTATCTGCGGGATTTTAGGCAATACGATAAGGGCCTTAGTCTGCTCCTTGTCAAGCCATTCAGCTCCGATAC
This sequence comes from Muribaculaceae bacterium, assembly GCA_022511505.1. Classification (GTDB taxonomy): domain Bacteria; phylum Bacteroidota; class Bacteroidia; order Bacteroidales; family Muribaculaceae; genus HGM05190. The sequence continues at coordinate 1,666 of JAFLTK010000004.1, read as the reverse complement.
GGAAATAAGAATAGAATCCATCCCTAAAGAATTTTGGGTTAGGGGCAAATTCGTAACGGATTAGATTGATTTTAGACGCAACGAAACAAGACGTATTGTAGTTAATACGTCCTTTGAGCCAATCGAGGTTGGTACCCGAAAGCAGTTCAGGCTCAATCTTCTGATGCTCCGCTATCGTTATCATCCAAAGTTTCAAGTTTTAACCAAGCGTCGAAATATTTCTTTTGCTCCACAGGATTAACTCGTAAAATTCCGTCCTTGATATATTCCTTGATAAGAGGGATAATCTCATATTGAACTTTGAGTTTTAGGCCCTCGTCATCATCAGCCATGAAGTAACTGTGGCCGACCATGAGGTCTTCAATATCCATATCGGCAAAGCGGAATTTCTCGATAAATTCCTTGACGCTGTCAAATAGCTTCCGGCCGGTTTCGCTCTCGATATGTTTCTTGTCGGAAGGAACGGTCAGGAATGCGAAACGACGACGCAGAGCATAGTCGATAGTTCCGGTTGAGCGGTCGGTCGTATTCATCGTGCCGATGATATACAAGTTATCGGGTACACCAAAAGGCTTTTTGGAGTAAGGAAGCGTAACCGTTATAGGATGTTCGGCTCCGGTTCGTTTGTCTTTTTCAATCAGAGTGATAAGTTCTCCAAAAACTTTCGACACGTTACCTCGGTTGATTTCGTCAATAATGAGAACGTATGGTTTCTCGACATTATCCACAACCGAACTTTGAGTAGGAGTATATTGTTTGATGACATCGATAATATCATTAAGCGAGGTTGATAGGCGGTAGACAGTGCCAAGTGTCATGCGCTTATTGTTGTTTATCGCCTTAATGTCGTGGCAGATACCTTTTACAATCCAATGCACGTCACGATAGCGGGGAAGATTTCCACCCTCGGGGCGATACTCATAATCGCCTGTTATAATACCAATTGCATCTGTTTCGTTGGCCGACCAACAACTGACGACGATGTCGCCGATTTTCATGTCATTTTGAAAGGCTCGGAGGATATATTTACCCTCAGTAACCTTGGGGTCATCTTCTGAAAAGTCGATGTCGCCATATTCAGACCATCCGATGCGGATATATCCGTTTTCCATACAATCTCGACGAGTCGGATTGTCGCCGGTGCCGTCGAGCGAAACTTTCCAAATGGTGGGATTTTCATTCATCTCTGCAAGCAATCCCTCTGTGCCTGATGCGGCTACCTCCGACGCGGTTTTGGCACTTAAACACATCTGCTTGAAAATGCCATCCTCTACTTTGTAAATAATGTTCTCTCCGGCGTGGTCAGGTTTTATCCCTTCAATAAAGTCCTCATAGTCCATTGACTGGTGAAAAGTCGAAAAGCCAATACGTTTTTCATTGCAAAGTTGCGTGTATCGAGCCATGACTTCATCATGGGTTTCAGGTACCTTTCCATCAATGATTGACAACGCTAACGCCGCTGTGTTATATGTTTTACCGGTGCCCGGTGCGCCTTGAAGAATTATGTTTTTCTTGTTTTCAAGAATAGATTTAGCAGTAGAAATAATTTGGTTCATATAGCCTGTAGGAGTGTTATATAAAGACTTCTTAAGAGATTTATATCTGTTACTTACGTAATATCCGAAATCGATAGTAGCTGTGATAAGTTTAGGGTCAGGATAGCAAG
>JAFLTK010000003.1 GCA_022511505.1 Muribaculaceae bacterium | reverse complement strand
GAAACCTCCTTGGTGCGGAAGTTGGCGGGCTCGTCGAGCACGAGGCCGTCGCGGTTGCCAAGGATGTTGGTCGAGAACCAACCCGAGAGGCCGAGGCAACGGGTGCCGATGATGGGGGCGAAACCTGACTTGACGAGGGTCTGGCCTGTCTTGAAGTCCTTGCCGGCGATGGGCATGCCGGTCTTCTCGGCGAGTTCCCACATGGCGGGGATGTCGACGGTGGTGTTGGGGGCACCCATGATGAAGGGAGCGCCTTCAACGAGGGCGGCGTAGGCATAGCACATCGAGGGAGCGATGTTTTCCTTATCGTCGGCCTTCATAGCGGCTTCAAGAGCCTCGAGAGTGTAGTGGCACTTCTCGTTGACGGGTACATAAACCTCGGTAGAGGCAGCCCAGAGAACAACGATGCGCTCACAGTTGTTGTCGGCCTTGAATTTGCGGATATCTTCGCGAAGAGCCTCAACCATTTCCCAGCGGGTCTTGCCAACCATGACGTTGTCGCCGTCGAGACGCTTTGCATAGTTGTGGTCAAAAGCGGCCTTCATGGGCTTGATAGCTTCGAGTTCTTCTTTTACCGGGTTGATATCCTTTTCGCGGAGCACTTCACAGTTGATAGCGCTCTCATAGGCGTTGGCGGGATAAACGTCCCATGCACCGAAAACGATGTCGTCGAGCTTGGTGATGGGTACTATCTGGTCATATTTAAGATACTTCTTTTGGTCACCTTCACCAACTCTGATTTTGTCATATTGAGTCATCGAGCCTATAGGCTTGGCCAGGCCCTTGCGAGCCATGAGAACACCGGTCATGAAAGTCGAGGTAACTGCTCCCAGACCGACAACGAGCACGCCTAACTTACCGCTGGCGGGTTTTACGTTTGTTTGGTTCATAATGCGATAAATCTTGGTTATTTCTTGTTTTTTATTTTCTTGAGATTAGGGTATCTGCCTAAAAAAGCGTGTAAAATTACTGCTAATTTTCAATATGTGAAATTTTTTGCATGCCAATCTTCGCCTTGTTTTGCTAATTATTGTTAACAAGTCAACCAATCAACAAAAATAGCTTAAAATATCATCAAAACACGCTATATTGTGTTTAGATGTGTTAACGAGGCGTAGGGCCGATTTTTGCCCGATTTGGCCCTTTCGCGGCGCTTTTCAGCCAACGAGTTGCAACAACTCGCCGAGGCCGGCGATGAGCGACGGGTGGGTAGCGGCGTCCTCGTCGGCGGTCCATCCTTTGCCCTTAATCCAGGCCACGTGGCAGCCAATCGACTCGGCTGGCAGGATGTCCTTGCGCAGGCTGTCGCCAACAACGAGCACTTCCTCGGGTTTCAGCCCGAGAGCGACGACGCCGAGCATGAAGATGCGCGGGTCGGGCTTGCGGACGCCAACGACGGCGCTCTCGATGACTCCGCCAAAGTAGCGGCGCAGGTCAAAGTCGCGCAACACCTCGTCGACGTTGCCATAGAAATTGCTGACGAGCACCATCGGGTAGCGCTCGGCAAGTTTTTCGAGCACGGGCCGAGCCTCTTCCACGCACGCGCGCGCGCGTTCATAACAATATACAGCGACCTTGCGTGCCCGGTCGGCGACCGAGTCGACGTCGACGTGGCCGCGCTCGGCGAGCCGGTCGAGTTCAATCTTCATCTTCTTGAGCATCAAGTCGAGGAAGTTGTCGCCCGGCAGGATGTGGCGATGTCGGGCGAGTTCGCGCTCGGCATAGACGTAGGCATCGCGGAATGTCTCCTTATCGACGTTGATACCGACCTCGCGGTAGCCGTCCCAGATTACCTCGCTCCAGTGGACACCGCGGCTGTCGAGGGTGCCACCATAGTCAAATATAATTCCTTTAATATCAATATTTTCCATCTTCAAGTTCTTTTGTAAAGCGGCGACAGAAGCGTTCGTGGCGAGCAACCATCATCACCAGCAGGAAGTTGAGCACTGTCAGTTCAAACGCAAAGTAGAGCCACGGCATCTCGAGGAACAGCGACGTGAAAAGCGCAATCGTGCGCCAGTTGAACGACAGGATGTTGGTATATTTCATCAGTGGCAGACTGGCGCGGCGGAAGGCGTCGCGGAACGACTGCGGGATGCGTCCGTCGGGGAAGCGACGGCGCAGGGCGGCGCGAAGACGCTGCATCGAGCGGGTCGTTGCCTCCTGCTGAACGGTGTAGTTGGTGTAGAACGTCAAGGTCAGTTTCTGCCAGAAGTCGCGCGACCACGACAGCGAGGCGAGTTTCTCGCGCAGCAGGTCGGCACGCTCGAGCTCGCTTCCGTCCTCCCCTTTGAGGAAATAGAGATGGAACTGGCGGTAATAGTCGGCCATGGCGGCTTGCTTGGCGTGGCAGAGGCCGGTGACTACGGCGATAACCCAGATGAGCCACGGGCGGTCCATGAAGAACGGCGATGTGACGTTCTCGCGCAGGCAGATGGCGATGTAGATGGTGGCAAACCACAGGTCGCCGCTGAGGCCGTCGAGTATGCGCCCTATGCGTGAATATTGCTTGGTCATGCGCGCCAACTGGCCGTCGGCGCTGTCAAACGAATTGGCCCACACCAGCAACAGTATGCCGATGACATTCAGCCACATATCCGGGAAGTAGAACAGCACGCCGGCGCCTACGCCCAGAAAAATCGAAGCGATGGTGATGGCGTTGGGAGTCACGCCGAGTTTCTTGGCCAGACAGGCCCACATATATCCGATAGGGCGATAGAACGCCAGGTCGATATGCTCCTCGGTGTCCATCGACTTGAGGGTCGACCGGTAGGATGATTCGGTTTCTGCGGTCATTTGCGTCGTTCTTTAATAGCGTTCAACACTGCTTTGGCGATAAACGGGGCCGCCTCGTCGCGACAGGGGGCAAAGCTGGGCCAATCGTTGAAGTCGATGATGCGGATGGTCCCGTCGGGGTCAACGATGCAGTCGCCGCCATAGATTTTGACATCGAGGACGTCGGCCGCCGCGGCACAGATTTCGCGCAAGTGGTCGCGATCAAATTCCAGACCGGTGCTCTTGCCGTTGATGGCCTCGTGGCCATACTTGCTGTGTCCCTCGTCGTAGGGGTAGAACCAATAGAAAAAGTCGGTCCCGGCAACGCCATAGAACTTTATAAGGTCGCCGACGAGGTGACGGTTGATGACGGCGCGGTTGATGCCGCGCAGGAAATACTCGTGGAGCACCTCCTGAGCCTCCTGGGGGTGTCGAACATAACTGACGTCCTCCTTGTGCATGGCGTGGAAGTCGCCGCGCTTAATCCAGGCCTGGGTAAAGCCGGCCTCACGCAACAGAGGGGTGACACTCTCGTTGGTGTTGACCATGAGGCTGTCGGGGTATGGAATCTTGTTGCCAAGGAGGATGCGCGTCATGCGCTCGCGGGTACAGTTCTCGATGCCATAGCCCGAGTTAATGACGAGCGCCCCGGCGTCCTCCATCTGCTGCAACAGGGCGATGGAACGCTGCTCGCGACACATGTTCATCACAATCGACTCCTCGACGCGACCCGCCATGAGGTCCTCCTCGCTGTAGACGCGCACTTCACAGCCGCGCTTTCTCAGGTGCTCGGTGGCGGCGTTAAAGATTGCCGCGTCGTTGCCGATGTGGTTGGGTGAATAGGCGCCGGCTCTCATTATGCCGGCTATCTTGATTTGAGCCATTGCTTGAATAATGGTTAATGAATGGTAATGAATGGGTTAGAGGGCGCCTTCTCTTAGCGCTCGCCGGCGATGAACGCCTCGGCGGTGGCGATGTCGCCGGCGTGGTCTACGTCGACTATCTTGTCAAACTCCCATGCGCGCAGTTTGAGGCCGGCGTCGACGAGGGCGCGCTGATAGTTGCGCATGCGCGACATCCCGGCGGCGATGCCGCGGTCGAGGATGTCGAGCGCCGGGGCTGTCAGCCCGTAGATGCCGCCCGAGATATATTTGACTCCGTCAAAGGGGGCGTCACAGAAGCGGGTTATCATCATCGACGGGTCGACGTCGATATAGAGCGGTTTCTCGTCGTCGATAAACGAGGTGACGGCCATGTAGCCGTCGGCGGTGTCGTCGGTCTCAAAGGCCTCGATGTAGCGCGCAAACTCATCGCGACGGAAGATGGTGTCGACCGTCGTCAGGCAGAACTTGCCGCTGTCAAAGTGGCGGCTGACTTCATAGAAACTGTGCATCGAACTCGGCGTCGATTTCACCACGAGGTGGAGGGGCACCGGCAGCGTCAGGCTCTCGAGATATTCGCGCACCTCGGTCATCTGCTCGTTGACAATGACACTAAGACTCTCGGCGTTACACGACATGAAAATGTCAATCAGTCGGCCTATCATTGGGACGCCGTCGAGACGCACAAGCGGCTTGGGATATTTGACTCCCTCCTGAACGAGGCGCGAGCCCTCGCCGGCGGCGATTATTGCATAATTCATAGCGGGATTGGGTTGTGATGAATGGATTATTCGTCTTTGGTCAGGTCGAGGGTAACGTCGTCTCGGCGGCGCTCGACAAAGTGCTTGCGCAGGGGGTTGCGGCGCGCGGCGTCGTATGCCAGGCGGTTGCGGTAGATGTCGATGGCGGTGTAGATGGCGGCGCGCATCGACTCGGCGCTTGCCTCGCCGTGGCCGGCGATGTCGTAGGCCGTTCCATGGTCGGGCGACGTTCTGACGTATGGCAACCCGGCGGTGAAGTTAACGCCCGAGTCCATCGCCATGAGTTTGAACGGAGTCAACCCCTGGTCGTGGTACATCGCCAGGATGCCGTCAAAGCGGTCCCAGACGCCGCTGCCAAAGAAGCCGTCGGCGCTGTAGGGCCCGAAAGCCAGGATGCGACGCTCTTGGGCGGTCTCGATAGCCGGGGCGATGATGTCGGTTTCCTCGGCGCCGAGCAGTCCGTTGTCGCCGGCGTGGGGGTTGAGGCCGAGCACGGCTATGCGCGGCGACTGCACGCGGAAGTCGCGACGCAACGAGCGGTCGAGCGCTTCAAGTTTCTCTACAATCAACTCGGGAGTCAGCGCCTCGGCAACGCGGCTGACGGGGACGTGGGTCGTTGCCAGCGCAACCCTCATCCGGTCGTTACACATTATCATCAACGCCTTGTCGCCCTCCTCGCCGAGCGTGGCCTCAAGATACTCGGTGTGGCCCGGGAAGTGGAACGTCTCGCTCTGTATATTCTGCTTGTTGATGGGGGCAGTCACGAGGACGTCGATTTGGTGGTTGACAAGGTCGGCCGTTGCGCGTTCAAGGGCGGCAAAAGCGGCGGCGCCGGCCACGGGTGTAGACTGCCCCGGGTCAAGGCGCGCGTCCTCGCCGATGACGTTGATGAGATAATATTTATCTTCGGTAGCCTGGTCGGCCGTTTCGATGGTTTGAAACGGGACCGGCTGGAGATTCATATTCTTGCGGTAGGTAGCGGCAATCTTGCCCGAGCCATAGAGCACCGGGATGCACAACTCGAGCAGGCGGTTGTCTTCGAGCGCTTTGAGGATGACTTCATAGCCGATGCCGTTGATATCGCCATGGGTGATACCTACCCTCAGTTTAGATTGTTGTGACATCTATTTTGATTGATGATGGTGGTGGTTGGAAGTAGTGGGAGGGGGGGGAGGGGGGGGAGGGGTGGGCTCCCAAGTTCTATACCCTTTAAACTTTAAACTCTAAACTTTAAACTTCAACTTTTGTTTCACGAAAGTTGAATTACATTATTTCGTTGACCTTGTCGCGGAAGGCAATCATCTTGACGGCGGCCTCGGCAGCCTCGGCGCCCTTGTCGCCCATGGCGCCGCCGGCAATGCGGTCGACAGCGTCCTGATGGGTGTCGACGGTAAGCACGCCAAAGATTATCGGCGTGTCACAGTCAGCGTTGAGGGCCGTGATGCCTTGGGTAACGCTCTGGCAGACGTAATCAAAGTGGGGCGTACCGCCGCGCACGACACAGCCAAAGACGATGATAGCGTCATAGACGTCGGTCTCGACCAGAGCCGATGCGGCAAACGTCAGTTCGACAGCACCGGGAACGTCATAGACGTGGATGTTGTCATCGGCCACGCCGGCTGCTTTAAGGGTTTCGACGGCCGATTTGGCGAGCGCCGAGGTTATATCGTCGTTCCACTCGGCGCGGGCTATCGCCACGCGAGCATCCTCGCTGATTGCGGGAAGGGCTGAAACGGGTTTTGATTGTGACATAATAAATATATCGGGGTTAATGGTTGGAATGTTGTATATTAGTGTGTTATCTCGGGAAAACTTTGTACCAGATGTCGAGGATGTCGAGTTGGCGGGAGCCGGTGGCGGCGAGGATGTTGACGATGTCGCGATGCTCGGCGGCGGCTTTGAGGCGCGTGGCGATGTGGAGCAGGGTGTTCAGCAAGTGGATGCCCTTGTCGCGGGTACTCTTGGCCTGAAGCAGCGATTTGCCAAGTTCGATTGACATTGCCAGCTGGGTCATGTCGACCGTGGAGTGCAGTCGCTTGTGATACTTCAAGGCCCGGGTGAAGTAGGTAATCGCCTCGCGGTGGCGCCCCATCTCGGCAAGCGCCTTGCCCTCGGTGAACAGCGCCTCGATAAGGCGGTCAAACGCCGAGTCGACGCCGTTGTTGACCTCAGAGAGATAGTTTTGGGTAGTCTCGTGGTAGGCAGCGAGCATATCAGCCTGACGAACGCGGTTGCGGTAGACCGCCGTAGCCGCCGAGGTCACCAGCGCGTGGGCCGGCGCATAGCGATCGGGGTCGGCCGATGCCAGTCGTCCCAGCAACTTAATCGACTTCTCAATCTCGCGTTCGGCCTGCTTATACTGGCGCGAAATGGCATGGAGCTCGGCCACGTCGAGCAGAATGGCTGCCAGAATGAGCAAAAACGGCTCGTCGCGGCGCTTGTGGGTGCGCGACAGAATAGTCAGCGCGCGAGCAGCCGCCCGTCGCGCAAGGTCAATGCGGTCGCTCTTGATATAGAGCGCCGTCATCAGCTGGAGCAGGGCCGCGTGGAGGTCGGCCAGTTCGCGCGGAGCGTCAACCAGGTCATCGCCGTGGGCAACCACAATCTTGCAGTTGATTTCCTCCAGCGCCATAGCCGCGCGGTGGCGCGACTCGTCGTCGACATCGGCCTCTCGAACGCACGCCCTCAACCGGTCATACATATCGTTGAACGGCAATCGCGCCATCGACTCCAACTCCTCCATCGAGAAGCGGGCAATCTGGTCAAGCGGCTCGACCGGCAGAGCCTCGGCCGCCGGAGCGGGAAGGAAATCCTCGTCGAGCGAGGTAATCATCTGAATTTTTGCGTTGTCTTTTACCATCAGTCAAAATATATTAAATTGCGCGACGAGAGAGCGCGGCGCGTCCTGACGGCAAAATTACACAAAAATCTGCTAACATCGCCCCCTACCCCGGCAAAATCCACATATTTAACAAGCACCGGCAAAAACACCGAACGATTTGCCCCAAAAACACCGAACGATTTGCTCCAAAAACACCGAACGACTTGCCCCAAAAACACCGAACGATTTGCCCCAAAAACACCGAACGACTTACCCCAAAAACACCGAACGATTTGCCCCAAAAACACCGAACAACTTGCATCGGTCATCATGTGTAGGCGCATAATATCCTCTGAAAGTTCCGATAACTCCGATTTCCATGCGGGTATTAACGGAGGGTGCCGGTGGAGCGGAGGTAGTCGATTTGGTTTATTTTGTATTGGGTTTTAGCCTCGATGAGGTTGGAGTAGGAGGTGTGCCACTGGGCCTGGGCTTCGAGCACGTCGGTGAGAGTCATTAGGCCTGCCTGATATTGCTCGGTGATGGCGGTGAGGTTGGATTGGGCCTCGGCGAGTGCTTTTGTGGCGGTCTCGATGAGGTCATAGCCGTCGACGTAGTTGTTGTAGGCCTGATGGGCTTGCAGTTCCATCAGTTTGCGGTTTTTGTCGAAAGAGAGGGTGGCGTTTTCGACTTCGATTTTGGCTTTGCGCACTTTCTGAATGCCTTCGCCCCAGTGGAACAGGGGGATGGAGACCGAGATGGCGCCTACAAAGCCGCGGTAGTCGATGGACTGGGTGAAGGGGTAGACGGTGCCGTCGGGCAGAGGGGTGTAGCTTGTCATTTTCATGTTGCCAAACGCGTTCCAGCCTATCTGCATGCCGACGAGCGGCAGGAAGTCGGCACGGGCCATCCTGACGTTAAGTTTTTGGGCTTCAATGTTTTTGGCAATCATGTCGAGCTCGGGACGGTTGTCGATACCGCTGAACGTGGCGACGGGAGCGGCGATATTTTCGATACTTTCGGTGGGGTTGACGGGCTCGTTTTCATCGACGCCGATGATGCGGCACAGGGCCATGCGGCAGAGGTCGGCACCCGATTGGGCCTGACGCAGGCGGTATTGCAACTCAGAGCGGCGCGACTCGACGCGGTTGACGTTGAGCTGGGTCGTGAGGCCCACCTCGTAGGCGGCGCGGGTGTAGGAGAGAATGGAGTCGAGTTGGGTCATGTAGGCGTTAATCATGTCGATTTTGGCGAGGACGGCAACGAGCATCCAGTAGGAGCGCTCGGCGTTGGCGATGATGTCCATGCGCGTCGCCTCGAGTTGGTCGGCTGAAACCTCTTGACCGATTTTGGCCAACTTGTTGCCTGTAACGATTTTACCGCCGACATAGATTGGCTGGGTCAGACTGATGCCGGCCATGTAGACGCCGCGCATCTGAATATCCATCGACTCGCCCATCGAGGGGTTGGGAG
>JAFLTK010000002.1 GCA_022511505.1 Muribaculaceae bacterium | reverse complement strand
AAGCAACTCGGCTACGTCTTTCAACTTATAGTTGACAGTGGCGAAACTCCTCGTAACGGGAAGGGGAGACGCGAAAAGCGATGGGCGGCCGCGGGGCTGTCCATCGCTTTTATGTAGAGAGTTGAATGCGTGCGGCGTGAAGTCGCTGCGCATAAGTCTTTATAGCAAATTACTTGTCCTGAAAGAGTGAAACGAGCAATTCTTTGCCATCTTCGGTCTCGGCAAAGTTTACTTTACCTTCACGGGCGAGCCATCCGAGAGCGGCGTAGAGTTCCTTGTCTTTCAACTTGGTAATTTTCTTAATCTGCTTTGTACCAAGAGCTTCGGCTTCGGCAAGCGCATTCCAAACAAGACCTGCGGCAGTGCCAATAGTTTCGTTGTTCATTACGATAAATTTGTTAGATTATTGAATTAATGTTAGCCGTTTGTTGTGGTTACGGGTGCAAAATTAGTGAAATTTTCTTAAAAATCAGAGGAATGTGAATTTTTTTCGACTTTTTTGTAAGAAAATCTCAATTTTTGTCTCCATCTTGTAAACAATTGTCCCCCGATTTTGTTCACCGGCCCGGGTTTATCGTCGGGTGAACACCATTAAACGGCAGGGGCAGCCGTGGAGAGCGGCTACCCCTGTCCTATAGGGATTAGATGGATGTCAATCGGGTGATTACTGGCCGGCGCCGGCATAGCCGGGGTGCTGGGTCAGGCGGGGATTGTCGACCATGGGTTGGCCCTGGGCCTGGTTGGCGAATGGGAGCAACTCGGCGCAGTTTTCCTTGAAGCCGTAGTAGAGGCCGTCGCTACCGTCGGCTGCCTCAATCCAGTCGGGGAACTGGTTTTCTTTGTTTTTCTCGCGACCGAAGCCAATGGGGTGGGTGTAGATGATGTTGCCGAGCTGGATGGTATTGTAACCGCCGGCAAAGCCTACACTGCGGCGGCAGTAACCGTTGAATGTTGACTGGTAGGAGTCAAACATGTTGGCGGGATACCACAGGTCGCCTTCGTTGACCGCTACGCCGTGGGCCTTTACGATGTCGAGGACCATCGCGTTATAGGCGGCGTAGGCCGAACTCTTGGTGGGATAGTCTTGAATCTTGGCAATCTCGGCGGGGTCGGTCAGCTCGATGTAGTCGAGGGCGAGGAACGGGTTGCCCCACACCTGGGCGTCGCGCTGGAAGCGATAGAGGCGATATTCGGGAACCGAAGCATATTTGCCTTCACGCTTTGAGAGAGCCTTCATGTCGTCTTTGGTGGCCTTGAGTTCACGAGCGAGGACACCCATGCGCACGAGGTCGGTTCTGAGCAAGAATTCACCTGAGAGTTCCCACTTGCGCTCCTGAACGAGGGCATTGAAGAAGCCGTCATAGTCGGTCGGGATGTTCATATCGCCGATGCCGGCACGGGTGCGCACCTGACGGAGGGCGTTGACGGCGTCGCCGGTGGGACCGTTGTGCAGGAATGCGTTGGCCTCGGCATACATCAACAGGACGTCGGCATAGCGGAGCATCGGGATGTTGAGGTTGCGCTGCTGGGTAGCGGCGGGTTCCTGACACCAGGGGATGCGGAATTTGCCGTGCATGATGCAGGAGTAGGTTGTGCCGACGTCAACCCAAGTGTCGGTCTCGGTTCCCTTGTCGAGGAAGTAGATCGAGTAGGAGGTACAGGTGACGTCGCGACGCTGGTCGTTTTTGTCAAACGAGAGGTAGAACGTGGGCAGGGCAAACTGCATTGCCTTGATTGTCACGTAGCAACCGCCGCGAGTACCGGTCTGGGCGTAGATGTTGAAATTGGAGTTGGTGGTGGTGCCATACTGGGCAAGGTGCCACATCATCTCGTTTTCGATGGCGCCAAAGTTGCGCTGGCAGTGGTTGTAGAACAGGTTCTGGAATGCCGGCATGCTGCCCGAGGCCTGAACGAGCGAGTTCTCGTTGCGGTCGATGATCTGCTTGCAAGCTTTCTCGGCAATCTGATAGAACTCGGTAACTTTTGCCTGGTCGGGACGGCGCTCAACCTTGAGCGACGAGGGGCTGTTGGTTTCCAGGTCCCAACGCAGCGAGTAACCGCCGGCGTGGAGGGCGATGCGGGCCAGAACGCCGAGGATGCTCTGCTTGTTGAGGCGCTCGTTGGTGACTTGGTCGAGCTCGCTGCGCCACGGCATCCACTCGACGGCCTGCTGGAGGTCGGCGATGATGTGGTCATAGATGACGTCGCGCGAGGTGCGGGTAGGATACCACTTGTCGTCGTTGTCGGGGAGGTCAACGAGGGGCTCCCAGACGGCGGGCACGTCGCCATAGATGCGGATAAGGTTGTGGTAGCAATAGGCGCGGATGGTCATTGCCTCGGCGAGCAGGCGGTTGCGCTTGTCGCTCTCGGGCTGATACTTGGTGATTAACTTGATGGCCATGTTACACTGTTCGATGATGCGGTAGGCCTCCTTGTAGCTGGTTGAAACGGTGAACGCGTTCGACGGACTGTAGCTGTAGTTGCAAATGGCATACTTGGAGTTGTTGGTCGTTCCGTCCTCACAGGAGTGGATTGTCGTCTCGCCGGCACCAAGTTGATAGAAATTCTCGCTGTGAATCAAACCGCGGTAGCAGCCTTGCACAAAAGACTCGGCGCGGTCGATGTCGCTGAACACTGTCTCTTCATCGACCTCGGTGAACGAGGGCATGTCGAGATAGTCATCGCAAGAGGTCATGCACCCGGCGAGCAACACGACGCCGGCGGCAAGAAAACTCTTTGAAAATCGATTGAATATATTGGTTTTCATGATTTTGTTCTTGAAAATGGATTAGAATGAAAGGTTGAGACCGATGACGTATGAGCGCGAGCGGGGATACATCGAACTGTCGTAACCTGGGGTACAGGCGACGGCGTCGCTGTTACCGGCCGAAACCTCGGGGTCATAGCCCGAGTATTTGGTCCATGTCAGCAGGTTGTTGCCGGTGAAGTAGACGCGCAGGTTGCTGATGTGGGCCTTGCGGGTGATGTTGGCGGGGATGGTGTAGCCGACGGTCACCTGAGCGACGCGCAGATAAGAACCGTCCTCAACATAGTAGGACGACGGGAAGGTAATCATCGTCGAGTTGTAGAGGCTCAGGTTCCAGACGCGGCTTGACTCGTCGGGGTTGAGGGCCTTGAGCGTCTCGAGGTCGGTTGTCTTGGCACCGGTGGCGGGGTCAATCATGCGATAGTAGTTTTCGCCAAACTCCTTGGTGACGTTCTGGAACAAAGCGTAGGGGCTCATCGAGTGGCGGGTAGCGTTGTAGATGTCGTTACCGACGGCAAACTTCAAGAAGATGTTCACGTCAAAGCCATAGAACATGAACGAGTTGGAGAAACCGCCAAACATCTTGGGAGTACCGTTACCAATCTTGGTGAACTCGCCGGCGGTGAAGGTGGGATTGCCGTCGGCATCGGTGCCGTTGGCGGCAAACTTGATGTCACCGGGCTGAACGGCTTTTTGAGCTCCACTATCATTTAACGGAATGACAACGCCGGGCTTCAACACGAGGTTGCCCTTGTCGTCGTAGGTGAAGTCGTCGGTAGTATAGATACCTTCATATTTGTAACCCCACATGTCGCCGAGGCGCTCGCCGACAGAGGCGTAGTAGCGAACCTGGCCGCCGCGGTTTGAACCGACGTTGAAGAGTTTGAAATCATTGTCGTTGTCGAGTTCGAGAACCTTGGAGCGGTTGAACGACAGGTTGAGGTTTGAAGTCCACTGGAAGTGGCGGTTGGTGATGTTGACAGTGTTGAGCGAGATTTCCCAACCGCGGTTGCGCATCTTGCCAACGTTCTGATACTGGTCGGCATAACCGGTAGAGGTCGGGACAACCGATTTCATCAACAGGTCGCTAATCTGGTTGTTGTACCAGTCGACCGAGAGGTCGATGCGGCCGTTGAGCACACTCAGGTCGAGACCGACGTTGGTCGAGTGGAGTGTCTCCCATTTCAGGTCGGGGTTACCCATCGTTGTCGAGGGCACGTAGGCAACGTTGCCAATGTTGTCGTTGACGGGATAGGAAGTGGTGTTGAACACCGTATTATATAGGTAAGAACCGATATTACAGTTACCGGTTGTACCATAACCTACGCGCAGCTTGAGGTTGTTGAACGCTGTTGACAGCGGGCTCTCCTCAAAGAATTTCTCTTGAGAGATGCGCCATGCACCGGCAGCCGAGGGGAAGACACCCCAGCGGTGGCCGCGGGCAAATTTGGTCGAACCGTCGCCGCGGAGGGTGGCGGTCAACAGATAACGGTCGGCAAAGTTGTAGTTTACACGACCAAAGAACGAGAGGATACCCGAGTGGGAGCGCGATGAACCCTTGTCGCTGACCTCGGCCATCGAGATGTCGTTGAGGCCAAAGTTGGGGTTGGGGAACTTCTTGAGAGTGATGCTATTACTCTGGGCGGCGGCGTGGGTCATTTCCTGGCCGAAGAGGACGTCAAGGTGGTGAACCTTGTTGAAGTCCTGGTGGTAGCGCAGGGTGTTGGTCAACTGCCAGTTCTCGCTCATGTAGTTCTTGATAGAGCCGGTCATACCGGTTGTAGCGGCATTAAGGATGTAACTCAACGAGTTCTGGTCGCTGAACGAGTCGTCGCGATAGGAGTTGTACTTGTAGCCACCGGCGGTGCGCCAAGTGAAGTGTTTGAGGAAGTCGATTTCGATACCGCCGTTGACGCTGTAGAGATAGTTGCGCTTATGGGTAACGGTAGCATTGTTGGCCACGATGGGCTGGGGGGTGTCATAGCCTGATTCCATACCCGACAGGTTGGGGGAAGTCTGAGTTGTCAGCATCTCGTCGCGGGTAAACATTGTACCGCCGATGATAGGCTGAAGGAGCACGTTGCGCAGGCCCGAGTAACTGCCGCCACCATGGGTGTCGGTGCCGGTGAAAAGGGCGTTCATGTCAAAGCGGACGCCTTTCCACAACTCGGCGTTCAGGCGAGTGCGGAACGAGTTGTTTTTGTAGTCGTGGTTCTTGAGGAAACCGTCCTGGCCGTTGTAGTTATAGGAAACAAGTGCCTGAAGTTTCTCGTTGCCGGTCGAGACCGATACGTTATGGCTCTGGGTGAAAGCATTGCCGCCAAACACCTCGTCCTGCCAGTCGATGGCGTCATAGCCGGCATAGCGGCGTGTGTAACGACCGACGGCACCCGAGAAGAAGTCGTCCTGATCCTGACCATAATTGTCGTCAAAGAAACTTGCATAACCCGAGACTTTGTTTTGCTGAACGGCAAATTCATACTGATAGGCGGCGTAGGCAACGGGGTCGTCCATCATGTCGACTTTCTTTGACAGTTTGTCAAACGAGAAGAAAGCGTTGTAACTGACCGATGTTTTGCCTTTCTGGCCCGACTTGGTGGTAATCAATATAATACCGTTAGAACCGCGGGCACCGTAGATAGCGGTTGCCGAGGCGTCCTTGAGGACGTCGATTGACTCGATATCGTTGACGTTGATGTGGTCAAGAGCGTTGGCCATTTCAAAACCGTCGACGATGTAGAGAGGCTCGGTGCTCTGGGTGATTGACATACCGCCGCGGATAGTAATCTGGTTGCCGGCACCGGGGGCACCGCTGTTGGTGGTGATGTTCACACCGGCAGCCTTGCCCTGAAGGGCCTGAGCAGCAGTAGTGGCGGGAACTTTCAACAGTTCCTTACTGCCAACCGATGAGGTCGCGCCGGTCAGGTCACGGCGCTTGACGGTGGCATAACCGATGGCGACAACCTCGTCGAGAACGTTGGTGTCCTCCTGAAGGGTCACGTTGATTGTAGATTTTCCATTGACCGGGATTTCCTGCGGCTTGTATCCGATATAGGACACTTTGATTTTACCGTTGGAGGGAACCGAGAGCGTGAAATTACCGTCGATATCGGTTGCAACACCCTGGGTTGTGCCAACGGCGATGACGCTGGCGCCGGTGATAGGCTCGCCCTCCTGGTCGAGAACAGTACCCTTGACGGTGATGTTCTGGGCCGAGATAGAGAACGAGATGAGCAATCCCAGGCATAGGGCTATCAGACGCCCGAACGCGTGTTGCGAGCGCCGACCTTGGCCTGTGGCCTTGTAATCAAGGTTCTTCATGTTTAAAACAGATTTTTAAGGAAATATGAATGATTGGTTTATTTTTTTCAAAGCAAATGCTGTCGTTGATGTCGTTGATGTTGTTGATGTTGTTGTTGATGTTGTTGATGTCGGGTTTCTTCAATAACAACAATAACAACTGTAACAACAATAACAACAGTTACTAACAGCGAGGGGAGAGGCAGTTGAGGCGAGAGAATAGAAACTATAGCACCTGTGAAATATATTAAGTGACCTAAACTTGAAGTTGAAAAAACTTCAGTTAAGTGAAGAAATAAGTCGATGGAGAAAGGGTAGGAATAGCGGAGATGGCGGCCTGTCGATAAAGCAGCCGCTATCTCCGCTATATTTGTCGGTAAAGTTAATTACTTCTTGATGAACTTCTTAACCTCGCGAGCAGAGCCGTTGGAAACAACAACTACATAGAGGTCTTTGTCAAGGCCGTTAACGAGAGCGTCAACATTGCCTGCACCGCGGGCAACCTCAACACCGGTAGTGGTGTAAACGGTTACAACGGCATTTTCCATGCCGGCAACGATGTTGTTGATACCGCCGGTAGTGGTCAGGTCTTCATAACGCTCCTCGACGTCAAACATAGAGAGCGCGCCGTTGATCAAGTTAACCTCGTCGAGGCAACCGGTGAAAGGAGGAGTAGTCTCAAGGATAGAGGGAGTGGGGTTGCAACCTACATAGAAGGGAGTAACAACCTCGATGGGTTTGGTTTTGTCGGTTTTCGAGTCAATCAAAGTGCCGTCGAGATAGAGGTCGAGCGAGGGAGTAACGTGGTCACGAACGGCAACAATGTGGTGCCACTCGCCGTCAACAACTTCGTCGAGGCAAGCAAGACCGGCCTGTGACTTTGTGCCGCCACCCTTGCAGGCAAAGAGAAGGTTGGGGCTCTTGAACTCAAAGCCGGCCCAGTCACCACCGTTATCGCCAATCATGAAGGCGTAACCGTTCAGGGTGCCGTCAACGCTCTTGAAGAGGAACTCGAGAGTGAAGTCGTTTTCGCCAAAGCTAAGACCGTCGGCCTCAACTTCATACCAGGTAGTGCCGTCAAACTGGGCTGCGCCACCCGAGAAACCGTCGATAGCGGTTGCGCCTTCGCCGGTAGCGAGAACGCCGGGATTACCAACGCGGTTAACGAGGTCCTTGCCGTTGAAGTCCATCGGCAGGCTGACGAGTTTGTCAAAATCAGCATAGTCGGCTGACGCTGTCAACACGGCGGTTGCAGCAAGTGCAGAGAGTAAAATTTTCTTCATGCGGTAATTGTTTTTTAAGGTGTTTTAGAAAAGAATTAGCGCAAAGTTACTAAAAATTTTTCCAATGTTGCAAAATGTTTTAAAACATACTGACCAAAAATGTCTTTTTTAACGTTTCATCGTGTTAACTATCGATAGTGTGTCTACTTTCGGTGACAAAGTGATATTTGATTATTTCTGAAAAAGTGTTACCTTTGTGGCATCGAAGATGATAAGTCGCAAGATAATATATTTGATTGCCGCCGCTCTGATAGTGGGGCTGACGGTGGTTGTGACGGTGATTGTGGACCGCAGTTGGACAGTCGGTATTCCCACGGTTCCGTCGTGCGACGTGTACCCAATTCGCGGCATTGACGTCTCGGCCCACAATGGCGTCATTGACTTTGAGGCCGTGGCGGCCGATAGCATCGACTTTGTGCTGATCAAGGCGACCGAAGGGGGCGACTTCAAAGACCGACGTTTCCACCGCAACATCGAGGCCGCCCGACGTGCCGGGCTCGCCGTCGGCGCCTACCACTTTTTCAGGTTTGACACCTCAGGCTACCTACAAGGGCTGAATTTTGTCAACTCCATCGCCGGACATCAGCTCGATTTGCCGGTTGTTATCGACCTTGAGGAATATTCCAACCCGCGCATATCGTCGACCGAGATGATTGTCAGGCGCCTCCGCGACATGATTGCCCACCTTGAACGCCACGGCTACCGCGTGATGATTTACACCAACAAAGACGGCTATGAGCGCTTTGTCAAAGGGCGCTTTGAAGGTATCCCGCTGTGGCTCGCAACGTTCACCCCGCCGCCCTCAGAGGTCACGTGGCGTCTATGGCAATACAGCCATCGCGGCAGCGTCAACGGCATCGATGCAAAGGTCGACATGAACGTTTTTGCCGGCTCCCGCGACGCCTGGCAACAACTGTTAGATAACAGAGATTAGATAACAGATTCTACTACAGATTTTGAAAAGCGGTTGATGGGAATGTAAAATTTGTTGCAATGAATATCACAATTGTTTCATTAACTGATTTGTTATAGTTGATGAAACATTTATTTTATTGAAATTGATAGAGTTGTAGTTACTTTGCTCGCAAATTTCAAAAACCACACAAAAAGTTATCCATGAAAAAATCACTTTTCAGTTTAGTGTTTTTGCTACTGGCAACATTCACTATCCACGCCCAATTGGTAGCAGTCAAAGGCACTGTTATTTCAAAGACCGACAACGAGCCGCTGATAGGAGCGACCGTCGTTGCAGACGGGGGAAAGGTTGCTGTTCCCACCGATTTTGATGGAAATTTTGCCATCGAGGTGCCTTCGGGCTCAAACATCACAGTATCATTTATTGGTTATAAAACTGCCGTTCTCCCGGCCGAGCCCGAGATGACTATTTATCTCGAGGAGGACTCGGAACTGCTCGACGAGGTCGTCGTTGTCGGTTACTCGGTTGAACGCACGAAGGACTTGACCGG
>JAFLTK010000142.1 GCA_022511505.1 Muribaculaceae bacterium | reverse complement strand
ATCATAATATTTGACCCAAACACGGTGCTTTCCATCGGTTTTCAGATATCGTTTGCGGCCGTATGGGGCATCGTGGCGGTCAACAAATTGCTGCAACGGCCCCGCTATTTGCGTTTACCGTTGTATATCCGCCTGATAACCGGGTATTTAACCGTCACCATCTCTGCAACCATAGCCACAACCCCGCTTGTTGCCTACTATTTCCACAATCTTCCGCTGTGGTTCATCCCAACCAACATCGTCGCCGCATTTATCTTGCCAATTTTGCTCGCCGTAGCCCTACCTTGCATTCTATTCAGCAGCGCCACTGCCGGTACTTTCCTACCTCGCATGGCTGACACATTATACAATTTAATAGCCTCAACATCAGAGCAATTCGCGTCGCTCAGCAACCCGACCGTGACATCGCTCTACCCCCCGACATGGGTAGTCGCAATGTTCTATCTCGCGATGATAGCCGGCACCATCCTAGCCATAAAACATTACCGCCCCCGGTTTGTCATATCCTCTATGATTGCATCGATGACGTTTTGCCTCATCCTCGTCGTGGCATTGCGCCCGACAACACCGCGGTCAGAGTGGTTTCTACACGGGATTTTTACCGGTACGGCGCTGGTCGTAACCGAGGACGGCGTTGCATGGCTTGTTGACGATTGCCCCACAGATATAGTTACTCGTCGCCTAATCAACCGATTAGAGCCACGATTGGCCGACTTTCTTGGTCGACGCGGCATTGACACGCTGACGGTTATGCCTCGACGCTAC
Organism: Muribaculaceae bacterium; assembly: GCA_022511505.1. Classification (GTDB taxonomy): domain Bacteria; phylum Bacteroidota; class Bacteroidia; order Bacteroidales; family Muribaculaceae; genus HGM05190. The sequence goes on along the minus strand of JAFLTK010000142.1, from coordinate 25,742 downwards.
ACATCTAAACTGATTGATCGCGACGGCAATTCAATAGTTGTTGGCAACAAGAGTTTTCTCTTTGTCGACAACAATTCAGTAAGCCCCAATGAGCAGGGGCAACAGATTGATTATCTGATAATCACGCGCGGCGTTACTCAAAATGCCGCCGCGATAGCAACGCGTTTCAAACCCCGTCAGGTCATCATGACGGCGAGCCTTAACGCGCTGATTAGTCGACGCTTGGAGGCAGAACTAAAAGATGCAGGAATAGAGCCTGTCTCGTTGCGCGACAGCATCATTCACTCTTCAAACGCGCCCTTCGCAAGCAATTCTCGATAGCCAATATTGAAGTAGGGTCGCTCAAAGTCATCGTTGCGCACGATGCGTCCGCCCCAAATCACAATATCCAAGTCGAGCGGAACAATGCCCTCGGCACGAGTGACAGCGTCGCGACCGGCAAGCGCTTCTTGCTCTTTAAGCAATGTTATCATTTCCTCTTGATTCACAAGGGTTTGGCCAACGACAACAGCATTGGTAAAAGGAGAGCGGTCATTTTTACTAAACGACTCAGACTCATAGACCGAAGACACCGACGCCGCGGTCAGGTTGCCCAAGAGAAACTCTATGGCCTTGCTTACACGGAAATTGCGGTCCTCGGAATTGCTCCCTACACTTATAACTACAACCGTATGTTTCATAATATAAATATATATGTCGCTAAAGATTATATGTTATCAAAATTTTTGGGGTACTTCTTTCATAGTCAGGGCGATGCGGCGGCGCGGCGCGTCGATGTCGATGACCTTGACTTTCACATGTTGACCAACCGAAACAGCCTCGGCGGGGTTGGTAATGAAGCGGTCACAAATCTGGGAAATGTGAACGAGGCCGTTCTCTTTCAGGCCTATGTCGACAAAGACGCCAAAAGCAGTCATATTGGTGATTTTGCCGTTCAGTTCCTGGCCGATATAGAGGTCGGCGATATCGTTGACCGACTCGTCAAACTCGATATGCTCGGTCGTTCCACGCGGGTCACGGCCCGGTTTCTCGAGTTCGAGCACAATGTCGGTCAGCGTAGGCAGACCGGTCGTCTTGGTGACATATTTAGCCAACTCGAGCGAATGGAGCAGGCGATTATCGGTAACGAGTTTTTCGACGGTTGTTCCGGCATCGGTAGCAATCTGATTTACAAGGTCATAGCGTTCAGGATGAACACCGGTATTGTCGAGTATATTGGCACCGCCGGGAATGCGCAAGAAGCCGGCTGACTGCTGGAATGCCTTCTCGCCCATGCGGGGCACGTTCATCAACTCGTCGCGAGTCTTGAAGTCGCCGTTCTGCTGACGATATTCTACAATATTGGCTGCCAATTGATTACCGATACCCGAAACGTAGGAGAGCAACTCCTTGGAGGCGGTGTTTACGTTGACACCGACGGCGTTTACACAACTCTCGACCGTGTAGTCAAGCGCATCCTTTAGGCGCGTCTGGTTGACATCGTGCTGATACTGACCGACGCCAAGCGACTTGGGGTCGATTTTAACAAGTTCGGCGAGCGGGTCAAGCAGGCGTCGTCCGATAGACACGGCACCGCGAACGGTCACATCCTGATCCGGGAACTCCTCGCGAGCAACTTCTGAGGCCGAATAGATGCTCGCTCCATCCTCGTTGACCATAAACAGGTCGATGGGGAACGGGAATTGTATCGAGTTGACAAAGCGCTCGGTTTCACGCCCTGCAGTACCGTTGCCAATGGCAATCACCTGAATTTTGAAATGATCGACGAGGTTGCAAAGCAGGTCGGCAGCGGCGTAGAAATCATTATGAGGTGCGCAAGGATAAATGACGTCGTGATGCAACAAATTGCCTTGCTCATCGAGGCAAACGACCTTGCAACCGGTGCGGAATCCCGGGTCGATTGCAAGGATGCGCTTTCGGCCCAACGGGGGTGCCATCAGAAGTTGGCGAACATTGTCGGCAAACATCGAGATGGCGTCGGTGTCGCTCTTATCCTTGACGGTCGCATATATCTCGTTTTCAATCGAGGGTTTCATCAGTCGCTTGTAGCCGTCGCGAACGGCACCCTCGACAATCTCGGCAACCTCCTCTGAGGCATCGGGCTTTACAAACATTCTGACAAGGCGGTCGCTCATCTCCTGGTCGTCGATTGTGAGGGAAACTTTCAGAATGCCCTCGTTCTCTCCGCGACGCATGGCCAAATAGCGGTGTGACGTGCACGTGCGAAGGGGTTCGCTGAACTCAAAATAGTTCTGGTAGTTTTTGCCCTCTTCCTCTTTACCTTTGACCACGCGCGATGATATCGTGGCGCTTCGGTTATATTTTGACCTGACAATCGAACGTGCTTTCTCGCTGTCAGAGACCCACTCGGCTATAATGTCGCTTGCACCTGCAAGGGCGGCCTGCTCGTCGGCAACCAACACGTTGACAAACTCTTTGGCAACTGCCATCGGCTTGACGCCGGGGCGCTGTGACATCAATTTCTCGGCAAGCGGCTCGAGGCCCATTTCACGGGCCACGGTGGCACGACTGCGTCGGCGCGGTTTGAACGGCATGTAGATGTCTTCGAGCACAATCGGGTCGAGTGTCTCGGCGATGCGCTCCTGGAGTTGGGGCGTCAGTTTGCCTTGCTCCTTTATCGTTTTCAGAATGAAGTCCTTGCGTTGGTCAAGTTCGGTCAACTCTTGATGGCGACGGGCAATGTTTCTGACTGCAACCTCGTCCATCGAGCCGGTGGCTTCCTTGCGATACCGCGCTATGAAAGGAATGGTCGCGCCATCGTCAAGCAATTTGATAACTGCATTTACATGTTTTTTGAGGTGGTCATACTCGCGAGAAATAATAGCGACGTGTTCGTTGGCCATATAAAAAATAGATAAATGTGAATATCAGTTTAGTGACTTTTTTTGAGCGAGAAGAGGGTTATCTCGGGGGTTGCTCCGAGCCTCATCGGGACGCCGACAGTCCCGGCGCCAATATTGACATAGAGATTTCTGCCGAGGCTATCGGTGTAGAGGCCGCCCCAAGTCTTATATTTCCATGCCGCGGGCGAGAGGCCCAAGATTTCGGTCTGCATAGCGTGGGTGTGTCCGGAGAGTGTCAGCGCTATGTTCATCGTGTCGACGTTGGCAATATCATTATTCCAATGGGAAGGATTATGGGATAGAAGTATTTTCACGTTGGAGTCAGAGGGAGTTGAATAGGCAGCGGGGAGCGAGCCGTAGGTGTGGAACGGAGGTTCACCGACGTTTTCCACGCCGATGATGGCGATAGAGTCGCCCGCGCGATGCAACCACGCCGTTTCGTTGAGCAACAGATTCCAGCCCATCCCGCGCTCGAGGCGGTGAAGGTCCTCCAAGTTCCTACGCTTCAACGCTTTATCAGGCCAGTAACTGTAATCGCCATAGTCGTGATTACCAAGTATCGCGTAGACGCCGTCACGCGCGTGGAGCCGGCTGAGCGGTGCGACGTGAGGCAACAACTCGCCGGTGTGGCGGTTGACAATATCACCGGTAAAAACAATCATATCGGGATTGAGAGCATTGACAGCATCGACGAGGTCGTGGACAAAGGTTGTGTCGTTGCCAAACGTCCCGACGTGCAAGTCACTGATTTGCGCTATTTTATATCCGTCAAACGAGTCGGGCAAGTTATCGATTTTCACCTCGACGTCTTTTACCTGATAATCATAGCGGTTTATCGCCGCGCCCCACCACATCGCCAAAAACGTGATGACACCAAGCCCGACACCTACAAGCGACACCGGGCGCAGGCGCTTGCGACGAAACAATCTCGGAACTGCCGCAATGAGGTCAAAAATGACAAAAATGAGTTTGGCGAAATAGATACTGATGAACGTGAAAAGAATCCACATGACCGCACGGAGCGTGTCGTCGTTGCCGCTCGAACGCGGGAGCATAAAAGCAACTATAAGCCCGGCGATGAACACACAGGCGCTGACGGCATAGACGCGGGCCGGTAGCAACGACTTAAAGCGACGTTTCAGCGCCCTGTAGATGTAAACATCTATCAGCAAGGCTATTGCCATCATTATCGCGCTCATCACTATCGGCAGTCTCATATATCACTTCAGCGTTACTGTAACTTCAAGTTCTTCAGCCTTGGGTTGCTGCAAGTTTGTTTTTCAGCGGGTTGGCATACATTTCATATATCTTTCCGCGCATGAATGCGACATCCTCGGTCGTCGGGTCTTCGACGTCAACTTTTGCCAACTGACCGTCGATATAGGCATCAAAATCAAGAATGTCTTGCTCGGTGTAACAGTCTCGGAAACGGTCGGTTTCATAATATCGGTCGTAGGCGATATAGTTGACGGGATATATCATGTAGCCGGCATGGATGTTACGGTCGATAATCGCGGCGACCTGATGGGCAACTTCGGCTTTCTCGAGCCCGGGTTCCAGTTTGTTAAGTTCATCATTGATACACCTCGACACGGTGAAATGAACCCTGCCCTTAAACTGCAACAGGCCAGTTTCCATGCTGAAAAGGTCGTCGCGCTGTGACTTCTTGAACTCCGGGTCGCGATGGCGAAGCAACATCTCTCGGGCCTTCAGATAATCGTTGGGGTCATACTCGTATGTAATGGCGACGGGACAAAGGTTAATCGCCTTCAGATTGTCGAGCATGCTCTCGCCGCCGGCCAGTGCAAGCATCTTAATAAGGCTCTCTTGGGTGACATCGTTCGAATCCTTGGCACGACCCTCGCGCTGAGCAATCCAAACGCTCTGGTGCTTGCTCTGAATGGCATAATGAATGTAACCCGACAGTTGCTTGGCTGCTTGAAGCGCCGCCGTCATCTTCAAGTTGCGCTTGACGATGAAACTTTTATTGAGTTTTACAAGGTCGGTTATCCAATCATATATCAGCAAGTTATTGCCGATGGCAACTTCTGACGTCGGCAACTGATGGCGGATAAACATCAAGTTAAGGAACGACGCATCGAGAACAATGTCGCGATGGTTGGTAATAAATGTGTAGCAATGGTCGGGATTAATCGACTCTTGACCGCTCATGGAAACACCGGTCGTTGTGCGCTTGGCAAGCATTTCCAAGAATGGCCACATTATATCAAGTTGAAATCGCTCGTTGTTGGGAACCTGTTTCAAGCGATTGACAAACTCCTGATAATCAACCTCGGGCATCACAAACCTAACGGCATGTTCAAAACCCGGCTCCTCGACGAGGCTACGCATCCGCGCGGCAAACTCGCTATCTTCATACGGAGCGATATCAGCGAAATCAGTATGATCAAGAACTTTGGTCATTGGTGTCTTCATCTATTTTGCGGCACAAAGATAAAAAACTAACTTTAAATTTGCAACTGCTATTAAGAATTAGTCGGCGTGTTTTGATTGAGATTGCGCCAACGTTCAATCATTGCGGTCATATCGTCGGGGACGGGAGCGCTAAAAAACATCTCCTCGCCGGTCGACGGGTGGACAAAACCGAGAGTGCGGGCATGGAGCGCCTGACGTGGACAGACAGCGAAACAATTCTCGACAAATCGCGCGTAGGTTGACGAGCGGTTACCGCGCAAAATTTTGTCGCCGCCATAGCGGGCGTCGTTCAGCAACGGGTGGCCGATGTGGAGCATGTGGACACGAATCTGGTGGGTGCGGCCGGTTTCAAGGCGACATCTGACAACCGCAACGTGGCCAAGCGGCTCGATGACTTCATAATGGGTAACGGCGTGCTTGCCAATACCGCTGTCGGGCGCAAACACAGCCATCTGCAACCGGTCCTTGGGATTGCGGGCAATATTGCCCTCGATGCGTCCAACGGCCGGCTCGGGAATGCCCCACACCACCGCGACATACTCTCGCTTGGTTGTCTTGTTGAAAAATTGCTTGCCGAGGGCGGTCTTGGCATCGGGTGTTTTGGCAACTACAAGCAACCCTGATGTATCCTTGTCGATGCGATGAACGAGGCCCAGACGGGGGTCGCTGACGTCGTAGTTGGGATTGTCGCGAAAGTGGTAAGCCAACGCGTTGACAAGCGTCCCGCTATAGTTGCCGTGACCCGGATGGACCACAAGGCCGGCAGGCTTGTTGACCACCAGCAAGTCATCGTCCTCATAGACAATCTCGAGCGGTATATCCTCGGGTATAATTTCCAACTCATATCGAGGACGGTCCATGACAATCTGTATATTGTCGAGCGGCTTGACACGATAATTGCTCTTGACAGGGCGTCCGTTAACAATGATACAACCGGCCTCGGCAGCCTGCTGAATGCGGTTGCGTGACGACTTTTCAAGTCTCTGAACCAGATACTTATCAATGCGCAACAGCTGCTGTCCTTTGTCGGCAACAAAGTGGAAGTGTTCATACATCTCGCGCCCTTCAACCTCAACAATGCGGTCGGCATCACTACCGGCATTTACACCGTCGCCAAGTTCAATCAACTCGTCATCCTCGGGCGTAAACCCGTCCTTAGTGGTATCCATAATGCCACATTATTATATTAGAAGAAGGACACTTGAGACGAAATGGCAATTGTATCGGCCGGAGCGATTGAGTCGGGCAACTCCGGCATGCCGTCGCCAACTTCAAGGATTATATGAGCCGTCACGGGAACACGAGCACCGGCGTTCAACTGACGACCGTTGTAACGTGCGCCAAGAACAAGGTTGGCATATTCTGAGATGACAATCTCCTCGCTGACATCGGTAATGCCAAGCCCCTCGAGGATTGAACGAGCCTGACGCGCCGATATATCGTTCAGCGACGGCAACGAAACCATCTTGGGGGAGAATGCATTGATGGTCAGGTAGATAGTGCGACCTGGTTTCACGTGGGTACCAACCTTGGGGTTTTGGTCGACAACTGCGCCGGGACGCAACGACGAGTCATAAACCGAGTCACTCAGTTCGACTCCAAGTCCGGCATTCTCAAGACGACTGCGTGCATCGTCAAAATAAACGCCCTTCACGTCGGGCACCTGAAGTTCGTCGCCATGGTCAGTCCAGATGTTAAGCCATTGTAACATCAACCATATCAAGAAGATACCGGCACAGCAAATGAGCAAGAAGTTTAACACTATCAGAGCCCACTTTCGTCCCTTGGACTGTCCGCGGCCGCTGTCATTATTTTGTGTATTCACTATAACTTTCTATTTAGAACTAAATTTCAGCGCAAATTTATATAAAATCCTCGACACAGCCAACCAATCCAATCCAATATCATTGTAATTTACCTCTTTCGCATTTTTTTACAAAGATTTTTTGTAACTTTGCCGTCACTACGCGTTCTCTTGCGCGCTAATACCCATGATTTATATATCTAAACACGATAAACCACTATGACTGTTGTTGACCGATTTTTGCAGTATGTCAAGTTTGACACCCAGAGCGACGAGTTGACCAACATGACGCCGTCGACGCCGGGACAGATGATATTTGCCCAACACCTTGAAACAGAACTTCGTAACATGGGGCTCAGCGACATTTCGCTTGACGACAACGGCTATCTGATGGCCACATTGCCGGGAAATAACGGCAACCCCGACACGCCGACTATCGGCTTCATTGCCCACCTCGACACTTCGCCCGACATGAGCGGCCGCCACGTGTCGCCCCGCATCGTCGAGCGCTATGACGGCAATGATATCACCCTTAATGCCACCGAGGGCATTGTCCTCTCCCCCTCCCAGTTTCCCGAACTGCTCCACTATGTCGGTCAAGACCTGATTGTTACCGACGGCAACACGCTGCTCGGCGCCGACGACAAGGCCGGTATCGCCGAGATTATCACCGCTATCGACTTCCTCCAAAAGAATCCGCAGATTAAACACGGTGATATCCGCATCGCCTTCAACCCCGACGAGGAGATAGGTCAGGGCGCCCACAAGTTTGACGTCGAGCGCTTCGGCGCAAAATGGGCCTACACTATGGATGGCGGCGAGATTGGCGAACTCGAATATGAGAACTTCAACGCTGCCGTTGCCAAAGTAACGTTCAAGGGTCGCAACGTTCACCCCGGTTATGCTAAACACAAGATGCTCAACTCGATGCGTGTTGCCAACGAGTTTATCATCATGCTTCCGCGCTGGGAAACTCCCGAGCACACCGAGGAGCGCGAGGGCTTCTATCACCTCGTTTCAATCGAGGGCTCGGTTGAGGAAACAACACTGACCTACATCATCCGCGACCACGACCGCGACCGCTTTGAGCGCCGAAAGAAAGAACTCGAACACCTCTGCCGCAAAATCAATAACGAGTTCCCCGATTGTGCCTCAATCGAAATTAAAGACCAGTATTACAACATGCGAGAGAAAATCGAGCCGGTCATGCACGTCATCGAGATTGCCGAGCAGGCCATGCGCAATGTCGATGTTACCCCCAAGGTTGTCCCCATCCGCGGAGGAACCGACGGCGCTCAACTCTCGTTCAAAGGTCTACCATGCCCCAACATCTTTGCCGGCGGACTGAACTTCCACGGCCGCTTTGAGTTTGTGCCCATCCCCTCGATGGAAAAAGCAACCGAGGTCATCGTCGAGATTGCCCGCCTCGTTGGGCAAAAATGATTGGCCGAAATCAGCAACGCCCTGTCCTGATTGTCGTTACCGGACCCACCGGTAGCGGCAAGACGGCTCTCGCTATCGACATCGCGCGTCGGCTCGACTGTGAAATCATCTCGGCCGACTCGCGACAAATCTTTAGCGAAATCCCTATCACTACCGCCGCGCCAACCCCGGACGAATTAGCCGCCGCGCGACACCACTTCGTCGGCACTCTCTCGGTCGAGGACTACTTTAGCGCCGCCATGTTTGAAGATCAAGCGCTCAGGTTGCTCAAGCGCCTGTGGCAGAACAACCGCTTTGCCGTCATGGCCGGCGGCTCGATGATGTATATCGACGCCGTTGTCAACGGCATCGACGAGTTGCCGACGATAACCGATGCCGTCAGGCAACAGGTAGCCTCGATGTATCAAGAGCATGGCCTTGACTATATGGTTGACTACTTGCGCCGTCTCGACCCGGCCGCCGAAGGGCGCGTCGACATGCGCAACCCGCGCCGCGTTGTCCACGCCATCGAGATTTGCCTCCAGGCCGGCGAGCCCTACTCTCGCCTCTGCACCGGGCGCCGCAAACCACGCGATTTTGACGTCATAAAACTCGCCATCTCCCTGCCCCGCGACATACTCTTTGACCGCATCAACCGACGCGTCGACGCCATGGTTGCCGCAGGCATGATCGACGAAGTCACGCGCCTCTATGACCGCCGCACTCTAAACTCCCTCAACACCGTCGGTTGCAAAGAAATCTTCGCCATGCTTGACGGCACCATGGACCGCGAGACCGCCATAGCACGCATCGCCAAAAACACCCGCGTCTACGCAAAAAAACAGATGACCTGGCTCCAGCGAGACCCTACGGTCATCTACCTCGACGGCACTCGCCCCCTCCTCCCCGCCGCCCTTGCCGCCATTCCTCCAACTATTTAACGCTGCAAAAAGGACCGGGAAAAGGGATGAAAGGGATGAAATGAGAAATGTTTCAGAGAAAAGGTGGATGGGGATTTGGTGATGTCGAGAATATGTTGTATCTTTGCGGTCGCTTTCTGAGCATCCCTGACTCGATAAGGCAACAGGGGGTCGACGAGCTCGCCCTCGCCGTGTGATGGGAAATTAAGAAGCAAGATGACTTAATTTTTAGTAACACAAAAACTTAAACCAAGAATGAAAACATTCCAGCTTTCAGCCGAGCCCCGCACCGATCTGGGCAAGAAGGCTACAAAGGCCCTCCGCAAGGAGAACAAAATCCCCGTTGTTTTGAACGGCGGTAAGGTTGTTGACCTCCCCTTCACCGGCACTCTCGAGGCCGGCGAGAAGATTGTCGAAATCGGCAATGGCAAGGGTCTGGTAACTACCGACCTCGTTGTGACTCAGGATGCAGTTCGCAAACTTGTCTACACTCCCGAAATCTTTGCCATCGAGCTCGACCTCAACGGTCGCAAGCGCATGGCCGTCCTCAAGGACCTTCAATTCCACCCCGTTAAGGACACTATCCTCCACATGGACCTTCTCGAAGTTAACGACGAGAAGCCCGTTACCATCGAGGTTCCCGTTAAACTCGAGGGTCACGCCGAGGGTGTTAAGGCCGGTGGTAAGTTGAATCTGTCGATGAAGAAAATCAAAGTTCGCGCCGTCTACACCAAGATTCCCGAGCGCGTTGTCATCAACGTTGACAACCTTGGTCTTGGCAAGACTCTGCAGGTCGGCGAACTCCATTTCGATGATTTCGAATTGATGAACGCCAAGAACGCCGTTGTTTGCGCCGTTCAGTTGACCCGTGCCGCTCGTGGTGCTGCTGCCGCCGCTGCTGCCGGCAAGTAATCAAAAGCCGCGCGTAACCATCTATTCTACAACCAACTGTAGACTGAATGAAGTATCTTATTGTAGGGCTTGGCAACATCGGCAACGAGTATGCTAATACCCGTCACAATATCGGATTTAAAGTATTGGATGCCCTTGCCGCGGCATCCAATACTACTTTTACAACGCGCCGCTATGGCGACGTTGCAACGATGCGCGTCAAGAACGCCCAGTTAGTTTTGCTCAAGCCGTCGACCTATATGAACCTAAGCGGCGTGGCCGTTCGTTACTGGAAACAACAGGAGAATATTCCGCTTGAAAACATCCTGATAATTGTCGACGACATCGCGCTCCCCTTTGGAGCGATACGTCTCAAACCGCGAGGCAGCGACGCCGGCCACAACGGGTTGAAGAACATCGCCGAAATGCTTGGCACTCAAGACTATGCACGGTTGAAATTTGGCATTGGCAACGACTTTCCGCGCGGATGCCAGATTGACTATGTCCTCGGCCCGTTCACTCCCGAGCAACAGACGTTGCTGCCCGAGCGCATCGAGATTGCCGTTGACGCCGTCAAGACCTATGCGCTTGCCGGCATCGACCGCGCAATGAATATGTATAACAACAAATAATTCCGGAGGACTCGGAGAACAGCAACCAACCTAAATGGCAAAAAGCGAAGTCAGAATAGACAAATGGATTTGGGCGATGAGGCTTTTCAAGACAAGGACCATCGCCACCGAGGCGTGCAAAAAAGGGCGCGTGATGATTAACGACGTTGCCGTCAAGCCATCGCGCGGCGTCAAGGTTGGCGACATTGTCAGCGTTCGCCGTCCGCCGGTGACCTACTCGTTCCGTGTGATTGCTCTGACCGAGAACCGACTTGGCGCGCGGCTCGTACCCGAATATCTTGAGGACATCACACCGGCCGACCAATTGCATCTTCTCGATGTGGTCAAAATCAGCGGATTTATCGACCGACGCAAGGGCCTGGGTCGCCCGACCAAACGAGATGGCCGTGAGATGGCCCGCTTTACCGAGGAGGCCACAGGATGGGATTTTGACTGGGATGACATCGATGACGATGAAGAGGAGGAATTTGACGACTAACATTTAAAACATTGGATTTTAGATATGTTTAACTTTTTTCAGCGAAAGAAAACCGAGCCCGCCGTTCTGCCAATGAAGGTAGATATCCACTGCCACGTTGTTCCCGGTGTGGACGATGGCGCGCCGACTGTTGACGTTGCGCTTGAACTTGTCAAACGCATGAAAGGGATGGGACTTACCAAGATAATTGCGTCGCCCCACGTGACGCAAGACACTTTTGAGAACACTGCCGAGACGCTTGACCCGGCTCTCGACAGCTTACGCGATGCCGTTGCCGCCGCGGGACTTGATATTGAAATCGACCGCTCGGCAGAGTATCGCATCGACGACTTTTTCATGCAGCAACTCAAAGAGGGGAATATCAAGTTGTTGCCCGACCGTCACATCCTTGTCGAGAACTCGTTTATCCAAGAGCCGTGGAATCTTGAAAAAACGCTTTTTGACCTGAAAGTAAAAGGGTACAAGCCCATTTTGGCCCACCCCGAGCGCTACCTTTACTACCATCAAGGTAAAATGGCACGCTACAAGCAGTTGCACGACATCGGCACTCTGTTTCAAGTAAACATGCTGTCGATTGCCGGCGCATACGGCAAGCCCGAGAAAGAGATTGCCCTAAAACTGCTTGACAATGGCTATGTCGACTTTATCGGTACCGACCTCCACAACATGCGCCACATCGAGATACTTGAGCAGTATCTTGCTTCGCGTGAATACTCCAAGATTAGAGCAAAACTTGAAGCGTCCGCCAAGAATGACGAACGCTTCGGTGGGTGATTTATTCAACTTTCGCTTCGCTCAAAGTTGAAGTTTAAAGTTGAGAGTTTAAAGGTTAATGAGAACTCCGATTACTCCGATTTAACTAAAACGTGCCCTGTTGAGCGTCGCCCCCGGTTGAAGCGTCTTTTGTTGGAGTGTCGCTGTCGGCAAACAGTTTAGCCAAATATTTTTCGCGGAAACGCTCGAGGAGTTCCCAGAAGTTGGGGACAAACAGGGTACCGACAACTGCGTTTATAAACATACCGAATACAACGGCCGTTCCGAGGGATACTCGCGATGCTGCGCCCGCTCCGGTTGCAAATAGCATTGGCATCACGCCGAAGACAAACGCCAGCGCGGTCATCATCACGGGACGGAAGCGGATGCGCCCGGCATCGAGTGCCGCTTGTCGTATATCCTGCCCCTGGTTGCGGAAATCACGGGCATATTCCACAATCAATATCGCATTTTTGGCCGAAAGGCCGAGCAACAGGATGATACCAATCTGGGTGTAAATGCTTATCGCTTGACTCATTATGATACACCCGAGCACGGTACCCAGAATGGCAGTAGGCATCGAGATGACAACCGCGATTGGGTCGGTCCAACTTTCATATTGTGCGGCAAGGACGAGGATTGTCACGATGACGGCAAATATCATCACCATCGAGACGGTTGTCGACGCCTGAGTTTCTTGGTATGCCTCGCCGGTCCACGAATAGGAATAGGTATTGCCGAGGGTGTTGTTGACAATATCTTCCATGGCCTTGATGGCGTCAGAGGTGCTGACATTGTCGGCCGGTGTGCCGGTAATTGATGCCGTCGTGTACATATTGTAACGCTCGACCGACGGCTCGCCCATCACCTCGGTGACAGTCATGAACGAGGAGAACGGCACCATCTCGCCCGAGGAGTTGCGCACACTCAGCCGCTGAATATCCTCGATGTCGCTTCTCGAACGTGAATCGCCGGCTATATTAACTTGATAGACACGGCCAAATTTGACGAAGTCATTGACATACTGTCCGCCCATGAAAGCCGACAAAGTCGAATAAACATCACTGAGCGATATGCCTTCCATCTTAACTTTCTCGCGATTTATATCGATGTGATACTGAGGCACTTCACCCTGATACATCGTTGTCACCGATTTCAGTCGCGGGTCGCGTGCAGCAGCCTCTTGAATCTGCTTGACGGCAGTGGCGAGTTGGGATGCGCCGAGGTTGTTGATGTCAAGCAGTTGCATCTGCAGGCCCGAGGTCATGCCCAGACCCGGGATAGCCGGCGGGTTGAGCGAGAATATAACGGCCTCCTGAATGTCGGCGGTCATAGCGGTCACTTTGTCGATAACGGCGTTTACGTGTTCGCTTTTGGATTTGCGGTCGTTCCACGGCTTGAGGGCCACGATAAGCGAGCCAACGTTTGAGGTGGCACCTCCGCCCATAAACGAGACGCCGCTGACGCTCATCACGTTCTTCACCTCGGGCAACGTCTTGACGCGACCGGCGATTTCTGAGAGCACGGCCTCGGTGCGCTGGAGCGATGCGCCTGTCGGCAACTGAACAGTAGTCATGAAATAGCCCATATCCTCGGAGGGAACGTAAGTTGTCGGCCATTTGATAAAGCCATAAAATGCAGCAAAACAGATTGCCAAATAAACACCGATTGCAACCACGGGCCGACGAAGGAACGTCCCGACTATCTTCATATAGAAGTTGACCGTGGCGCCAAAACCTTTGTTGAACCAACGCCACACGAAGTTGTTGGACGGTTCTTTCTTGCGCAAGAACAAGGCACACATCGCGGGTGTAAACGTCAGCGCGTTAAAACCCGAGAACGCCGTGGAGACGGCAATTGTCAAAGCAAATTGTTTGTATAATTCGCCGGTGATGCCCGACACGAATGCCGTCGGGATAAACACCGATAGCAATACCAGCACCTCGCCGATTACGGGACCTTGGAGTTCGACCATCGCCTGCTCGGCGCTCTGCCGCGGCGTCAGTTTACCCTCCTGAACCAATCGCGCGCAGTCCTCCACAACCACAATGGCATCGTCGACCACAATCGCTATCGCAAGCACTAAACCAAAGAGTGTCAACGTGTTGAGTGTAAAACCCATCAATTTCATTACCGCAAAAGTCGCTATAAGAGAGACAGGAATGGTAATCATGGGGATGACAACCGCGCGCCAACTCTGCAAGAACAGCAGGATGACAACCATCACAATCAGCGTGGTCTCCACAAAGGTCACGAGCACCTCGTCAATCGACGCGGTTACAAACTTTGTCGAGTCCTCGATGATGCGGTAATGGACGCCCGGGGGGAAATATTGCTGCAACTGGTCGAGACGGGCCTCTACGCGGTGCGCAACGTCCAGAGCGTTTGCGCCGGGTAGTTGGGCAATGCCGAGCAGACCGGCTTCGCGGCCGTCGACATGTGACACAGCGCTGTAACTTTGGCTGCCGAGGTCGACACGGGCAATGTCGCTAAGATGGAGCACGCCGCCGTCGTCGTTGGTGCGCAAAATGATGTCGCCAAACTGCTCGGCGTCGGTCAGACGACCTTGAACAGTCAGCGTGTATTGGAAGTCCTCTTTATTCTGTTGGGGCGGCGCACCGACGTTACCGGCCGATACCTCCATGTTCTGGGCCGAAATCATCGCTACGACGTCGGCCGGAGTCAAGTCGCGCGCACGCATCTTCTCCGGGTCAAGCCACACGCGCATGCTATAGGTGCCTGCGCCAAATGCGTTTACACTGCCAACACCGTCTACTCGCGCCAACTCGTCGACGATGTTCAGTTTGGCATAATTGGTCAGAAACAGACCGTCATAATTATAGGTCGAGTCGCTCTCAATGGCGATGAAGAGGATATTCTCGCTTGAGCGAGACATGACATTAACGCCTTGCTGTTGAACAATCGACGGCAGCGACGGGGTTGCCTGGGCGACGCGGTTCTGCACCTTAACGGTCGCCATGTCGAGGTCTGTCCCGTTTTCAAAGGTGATTGTCAACTGATAACTGCCGTCGCTCGACGATGACGACATGTAGAGCATGTTTTCCACGCCGTTGACTTGTTCCTCGATAGGGACACCAATCACCTCTGAAATCGTCTTGGCGTCGGCACCGGGATAGGATGCGCTGACCATAACCGTCGGCGGGGTAATATCCGGGAACTGGGCAATCGGCAACTCTTTGACCATCAACAGGCCAACGAGCACCATCAATATTGCCAGAACTGTGGCAAATATTGGCCGGTCAATAAAAAATTTCGAGAACATGGCGCGTTATTTTTTCATTACCGGTTTAACAGTCATTCCATCTCTCACTTTCATGATAGCCTTGGTTACGTAGGGCGTGCCGGGTTTGAGACCCGAGGTAACAACGCGCATCGAATCATTGGCCATCTCGCCTACAACGATTGGGGTGTAGACAATCTTGTTTGAGTCGTTGACGGTGTAGAGATATTTCCCTTGCTGGTCGGTCGAGATAGACGCGTCGTTGACCATAACAGCGTGAGGCTCAAAGCGATAAGGAATCAAGATTTTCATATACATACCGTCGCGCAGTTCGCCGTAGGGATTATCGACAACGGCGTGGAACTCGATGGTGCCGGTCGACTGGTCGATGAGCGGAGCGGTGTAGTTGAGTTTGGCGGTATAGGTGTGAGGCAACGCCTGCTCAAAAACGATGTCGAGGTGGTCAAAGTCGATATTCTGATTGGACTCGAGGACTCCGATAATCTCGTTATATCGAGTGTCGTCAACTTGGAACTCGGCTTTCATCTTGCTGTTGCTGTAGATGGTTGCCAATGTTACCGGCGAACCGCTACCGGCGATATAATTTCCAACACCGTAGACATTTGTCGTAATCTGTCCCGAGATGGGCGCCGTCACGGTGCAATACCCCAGATTGTCACGGGCAATCTTTAGGGCGGCTTGAGCATCGGCAATTGAGGCCTGGGCATTGAGCATATTACTCTGGGCCTGAACCACTTCCATGCGCGACACGGCATCGCTCTCGAGCGCCTTGCTCATCGCCTGATACTCCTTTGAATAGTAATCATAATTGCTCTTGGCCTCGTCAAGGTTGGCCTGAGCCTGTTGAACGGCTGCCTGATACTGGGTAGGGTCGATGGTGAAAAGCACCTGACCCGCCTTGACATTGTCTCCGCCCTGATAGCGCACGCTCGTCAAAGTACCATTTACTCGGCCCACGACCTCAACCGTATTATCGGCTTTTAAATAGCCGGGATACTCCTTGTGGAGCGTGACCGAGTCGACCGTTGGCAACGCGACATCAACCGGCATCGTCTCTTCGGCTACACTGGCGTGCTTGCCGCACCCGGTCACCCCAAAACCGGCAACCATACAAGTTGCTAAAGCAACTAATCCGCTCAAACCTGATTTTCTAAAATGTGTTTTCATCGAGAAGTAGTTTTTAATTTAACTATCGCCTGCTCTAAACTTTAAGTCGAGCCTGCGAGACTTAAATAGATTAATGTGGTGAATTTATTGCCCGAGGGAGTCAGCGGTCCATCCCCCGCCAAGGGCTTTATACAAATTGATGAGGTCGAGAACCGCCTGACATTTGGCCTGCATCAGTGTGTTTTCATAACTCAAAACGCTGGTTTGTGCCTCAACGACGTTATAGAACTGCGACAATCCGCGCTTATAGAGGCTGACCGAGAGGTCAAGCGACTTTTGCGACGACTCGACAACCTTGTCAATCTGGTCGATATACTTTAACGCGTTGATATAGGAGAACATCGAGTTGTCGACCTCCTCAACGGCGGTGAGAACCGTCTGGTTGTAGACGTCGATGGCCGCCATCATCTGTTCGCGAGCCGAGGCTACATCATATTTGCGCGACATTCCGTCAAAAATAGTCCACGACAGGGTCGGGGCAATCGAGTAGGTGAAGGCATTATTCTTGGCGAGGTCACGCGCATCGTGGGCCGACGTGCCTATTGAGCCGGTCAGCGACAGCGAGGGCAGATATTCCTTTTTGGCAATACCCAGCGCGGCGGCATCGGCCTCAATCTGATACTCGGCGGCGACCACGTCGGGACGGCGGCGCAGCAACTCCATCGGGATGCCCGCGTCAACAATCATATCGTAGGGCAACAGGTCGCGCGGTTGCTCGAGGATGGCGTTAAATGTCCCCGGCTCGGCGCCGACGAGGATGTTGATGGCGTTGATGGTGGTGTGGATGGATGTCTCCAAGGCGGGTACAGTGGCGATGGTCGAGTAATAGACCGTCGACGCCTGGCTGACGTCGAGCATTGACGCGATGCCGGCCTCCTCGCGCGCCTTGGTTATGGCAAGAATTTTTTCTTCTGAGTCGATGTGGCGTTTAGTTACCGCAAGTTGAGCCTGATACATGCGCAGGTCGACGTAGGCGGTCGCAATTTGACTGCAAAGCGACACCATCGTCGAGGCATAGTCGGCACGTGAGGCCGAGTAGAGCGATTTCTTCTCCTTGGCACTCGCGGCCACGCGTCCAAAGACGTCTATCTCCCAGTTCATGGAGATGCCGGCCGAGAATCCCGACGTCGTCGATGCTGCCACGCTCGGGCCGCTGATTGCACCGCTCGAGCGGCTCGTGCTCCATCCCGCCTGCAGGTCGAGCGTCGGGAAATACCCGCTGCGAGCCTGTTGCAACGCCACGCGCGCCATCTCTATGTTGCGCCACGCCTGTTGCAAATTGAAGTTGTTTTTCTCGCCCTCGGCTATCAGTGAGTCCAGCAACGTGTCGTTGAAATTGTGCCACCACGAATCTTCGCTTGGCATCGTCTGACTGAAATGGTTGTCATCACTCCAGCGGGCGGGGATGGAATCTGACAACCAGTCATCGCCCACGCGCGGGGCGGCTGAAATTGCGATTCCTATGGCTGCCGCTGAAAGAGTGGCTACTATTCGTGCCGGGAACTTTGCATAAAACATACCTCAATTCATTTATAAATAGTTAATCATGTATATTAATAACCCGTCATAACTTCCTTTTGTTCACACCCTGTCTCATTTATATTATTGTTTCGCGGAAAAGTTGTATCTTTGCAGTCGGTTAAGTGGGTTGACGCGACATGTCGCGTCCCTGCATCAAGGCCACTCCTAACTTTGAGTTAAACGACGACAATGCTTAGAATCAAGCGATTATATATCTTCATGTTGCAGAGTTTCTTGCCTCTGTTTCTGATGACGTTCTTCATCTGCCTATTTATAGTGCTGATGCAGTTCTTGTGGAGGTATATCGACGACTTGGTTGGCAAGGGATTGAGCATGGACGTGATTGCCGAACTGTTCTTCTATGCGGCGCTGACAATGATACCCCTTGCGTTGCCGCTGGCGATATTGCTGGCGTCGCTGATGACGTTTGGTAACCTTGGCGAGCGCTTTGAATTGACGGCAATGAAAGCCGGCGGCATCTCGTTGCTGAGGGTGATGAAACCGCTTATCGCTCTGATGATTGTGATTGCAATCGGGGCCTTTTTCTTCCAGAACTACGCCTTGCCGGTGGCCCAGACCAAGATGTGGACTTTACTCTACTCGATGCGCCAGAAGTCGCCCGAACTCGAGATTCCCGAGGGGGTGTTCTATGACCAGATTCCGGGATTCAACCTCTTTGTAGAGAGCAAGAACCGCGACACGGGTGTACTCAACGAGATGATAATATATGACATGTCGACCGGCTTTGACAACGCCCGTATCATCCTGGCCGACTCGGGCAAACTGGCGTTTTCGGCCGACCAGACCCACCTCTATCTGACCCTTTGGCAAGGTGAACTCTTTGAGAACCTGCGCCAGATGGGGATGAACGCACAAAATTCTCCATACCGCCGCGAAAAGTTTGACACAAAGGACATTATCATCAAATTTGACGCCAACTTCAACCGCATGGACGAGCAAGGGATGCGCTCCCAGTATGTCGGCAAAAACATCGCCGAACTTCAACACACCATCGACTCGGTCAATCAGCGTGTCGACAGCCTCGGCGATTCCTACGCCCGCGAGGTGCTGAACACAGCTATCGTCGGGCAGATGCGCTTCAACCGCCACTATGTCGACGGCAAAATGGAGCAGTACCCCATGCGCGACGTCACACTGACGCGCGCGTTGAACATCGACTCGGTGTTCCACGGCGACAACACCGGCGAGTATCTCAACAACCTCAACCACGCTGTCTCCATTGCAAAACGCAACCGCCAGCAGTATGAATTCAAATCGTTCATCATGGACGAGGACACCAAAAACATCCGCCGCCACGCCATCGAGATGCAGAAGAAATTCACCCTCTCGATAGCCTGTATCATCTTCTTCTTCATCGGCGCACCGCTCGGCGCCATCATCCGCAAGGGCGGTATCGGCATGCCGCTCGTCATCTCGGTCTTCCTGTTCATCTTCTATTATATTGTCGACAATTTCGGCTACAAGATGGCTCGCGACGGCCATTGGGCCGTGTGGCAAGGAATGTGGCTCAGCACGGCGGTGCTGTTGCCGCTTGGTATCTTCTTCACCTATAAGGCGGTCAACGATAGCGCCATCTTCAACCGCGATGCCTATCTGATTTTCTTCCGTCGCCTCGTCGGTCTCCGTCAGCCGCGCCACGTCGAGATGAAAGAATTTGTCATGGAAGACTTCTCGCCGGCAGTTGCTGTAGAGATGATAGACAATATCGGCTTGCAAATCAACGACTTGCTCGCCTCGGCATCGGCGCGACCGGGCTACATCTCGTTCTGGCGCGCGGGCTACGACCGCCGGGCGTTGCAAAGCGTCATTGTCGCTGTCGACGGCGCCATCGAGTATCTGTCGACATCGCGTGACAAGGATATCGTCAACCGACTCAACATGTTGCCGGTGCTCCGCTCTCTCCTACTCTACCGCCCTACTATCTACCCCGCCGTGGCCTGGGCTTTCATCATCCTGTTCCCGGTGGGCTTGCCTCTCTACCTCGTCGGTCGTCGACAACGCGACGAGTTGCGCGCCGAGTTAACCAAGACTCGCGAAGTGCTTGCCCGAATCAAATCAATCATAATGGATTAAACTATAAACTCTAAACTATAACCTTCAACTTGAGCGAAGCGAAAAGTTGAATATAAAAAATTATGAACGACATAAAACTTGACAGTATAGAAGACGCTATCCGCGACTTTGCTCAGGGACGTTTTGTCATCGTTGTCGACGACGAAGACCGCGAGAACGAGGGCGACCTCATCATTGCCGCCGAGAAAGTGACGGCCGATGATGTTAATTTCATGATTACCAACGCCCGCGGCGAACTCTGTGCCCCGGTCACCATCTCTCGTTGCAACGAACTCAAGTTGACCCATCAGGTTAAAGACAATACCTCGATGCTCGGGACGCCGTTCACCGTCACCGTCGACAAACTCGAGGGTTGCACCACCGGCGTGTCTGCCCACGACCGCGCCGCCACCATCCGCGCCCTCGCCGACCCCGCCTCTACCCCCGAGACGTTCGGCCGTCCGGGCCATGTCCACCCCCTTTATGCCCAGGACCAAGGTGTGCTCAAGCGCGCCGGCCACACCGAGGCCGCCGTTGACCTCGCGCGCCTCGCCGGACTGCGTCCAGCCGCCTCGCTCATCGAGATTCTCAACGAGGACGGCACCATGGCCCGTCTCCCACAGTTGCGCGAAAAAGCCGACCAGTGGGGGCTCAAACTAATCTCTATCCGCGACCTCATCTCTTATCGCATCGAGCACGAGTCGCTCGTCGAGGAGGGTGTTAAAGTCGATATGCCAACCGCCTACGGCCATTTCTCGCTCATCCCATTCCGCCAGAACGACAACGGCTTGGAACACATCGCCCTCGTCAAGGGTGAGATTAACCCCGGCGACCCGGTGCTTGTGCGCGTCCACTCGTCTTGCGCCACCGGCGACATCTTCGCTTCCAAGCGCTGTGATTGTGGCGACCAACTCCACAAGGCAATGCAAATGATTGAAAAAGAGGGCCGTGGCGTTATTGTCTACCTCAATCAGGAGGGCCGCGGAATCGGTCTTATGGAAAAAATCCGCGCCTACAAACTTCAGGAAGAAGGACTCGACACGGTCGATGCCAATCTGCATCTTGGCCACAAGGCCGACGAACGTGACTATGGCGTCGGTGCCCAAATTCTGCGCCGCCTCGGTGTCACCAAAATGCGACTGATGACCAACAACCCCATCAAGCGCATAGGCCTCGAAGGCTACGGGCTGAAAGTCGTTGAAAACGTCCCCATCGAGGTAGAGCCCAACCGCTATAACCTGCGCTATATGCACACAAAGAAAGAGCGCATGGGCCACGACCTCCACAAAGTCGACTGAATCCATCCACTACTACCACCCCACCCACTATCATCCACCCCCTTGAAACCCATCGCTATACTATCTGCACTTTGCATCTTGCTCGCGGCGTGCTCGTCGGGAGCGGGTAGCGTGACCGAGGAAGTTCTTCCGGTAGACTCGGTTCTTGCCAACCCCGAGAAATATGTCGACCGCGAGATTGAGGTCAGCGGTCGCTGTGTCCACATCTGCTCAGGCACCGGCAACAAACTATTCATTGTGGGCAACAACGACACGGGCCTGCTATGGTGTGACGCTACACCATATATTGGTGGCCGTTTCCCCCGCGAGTTGCTCGACAAGACTCTGGTACTCAAAGGCATACTTCGCGAAGAGCGCGTCAGCGAGACCAACATCAGCATCATTGAGCAACGCCACGAAGCCAAGGTCAACACCATATCCGCCGAGAAAGGAGCCGAGGCCGCGCAACACGCCGATTGTACCGCAGGCCGATGCCGCACCGACCGCCGTGTTCACGGTCAGGAAAACATCGACAATATCCACGACCGCATGGCCGACTACCGCCGCCGCATTGCCGAGCGAGTCGCCACCGACAGCATCCCCTACCTCTCCTTCTACTACCTCGACGTCGCCCGCATCAACCCCTGAACAGCGACGCCCGGAGAAAGGACACGACATGTCAGCGCATCATTTTCCGCCTATAATTCGGATTGTCATTGGATTATATGGACGCAATTTATGGCGACCATACCAAATTTCAAAAAATTGTTAAGAAATCCTTTGGGCTATGATAAAGAACTTAACCCAAGGTAAATTATAAAAATAAGCAACCTCAGAATGGGGTTGCCTATCAATTATCTAAATTCCTTTCTAACATGTATTTTAGAAGGGGAATGTCGAGGGATTGAGCAGGTAGCGGCGGCGCCACTCTTCGTTAGATTGAGTAAGCATGATAATGCCTTGTACGAAGCCAAGTATCTGAGTGATTGTGCCACAAGAGAACAAGGTCACGAGCAAGCATATCACGCCGGCGGTAGTTTTGCCGATGTAGAAGTATTGGATACCGAGAGTGCCGAGTAGGAATGCAAACAAGGCGCAGAGACCGCGGTTGCGACCTTCAGGTGACTCGGCAAATAGTTCATTGCGTTCAAAGGGCGACTGCAGGTAGTTTCCGTCAAATTGTGGCGGCGGCGTGGGTCCGGTTTGGCTGTTTCTTATCCACGAGCGGCAATAGGGGCATTTTGTTGCCTGGCTATCAATGCGTTCTCCGCAACGAGGACATGGTATCATGCTCATTTTTCTTGAAACGTTTTTTTAGAGTGACAGTACTATATTATTTTCTTTGGCTATGCGGCGCATGTTAAGAATGGCGTAACGCATGCGGCCGAGCGCGGTGTTGATGCTGACTGCTGTAGCGTCGGCTATCTCTTTAAATGACATATTTTTGTAGAACCTCATCTCAAGGACTTCGCGTTGGGTATCCGGGAGCGATTTCATCAAGCGGCGGATGTCGTCGTTGATGTTGTCGTTGATGATAAAGTCTTCTATGGTGCCGTCCGAAAGGTCTTTGCGATTGAGCAGGTCAACGTTTTCGTCGTCGGTCGACACTGTGTTCTGATTCTTTCCTTGGCGGAAGTAATCGATAATTAGGTTGTGGGCAATGCGGGTGAGCCACGATGAAAATTTGCCGTTATCTGTATAGCGGCCCTGGCGCATCGTCATAATTGCTTTGACAAAGGTTTCTTGGAAAATGTCGTCGGCAAGGTCTTTACTCTTGACAATCTGCATTATATAGGAAAATAGGCGAGACTGATGACGCTGTAAAAGAGTGTCAAAGGCCTTGTCATTTCCGCCGGCATAAGCGTTAACCAACTGCTCGTCGGTCTGCTTGCTGAGTATTTGCATTTTCTATCTTCTATTTTTAGGTTAGAGTAGAACTGTTTCTATAGGCGATAGGATTTTGTGGTTAATTAATTTGATTTACGTTGCGGGTTCTGTTGGGTCCGCTTTCTGTTGCAAAATTAGAAACAAAAATCGAGCCATGCAATACCGGGTGCTTTATTTTTATGTTTTTTAGCACAAAGGCAACAATCTATAACTTTTTTGACGGTGGGCACGGGTGGTTGTTAATGTTTTTTCACAATCTAAAGTGTTAAAAGTTTGTGTCATATATAATAAACGAGTGTCATGTCACGTTTCTAAAATGTCAGGATGGCAGAGATGTTGATGTTCTGCGTCTTGACTCCAATCCTTTTTTCCCTTAACCTTAAACCCGCTTGCCTATGCAGAAAAAGTCTACCACTACTCTTGAATCTATGAACAATTTAAATTTGACTGTTCGGGAAGTCCCCGAAACGAACGAGAATCGCGGCCCGCGAAAGGCAACGCTTGATTTTCTTCGACAGTTTGCTCGCTGCTACCAGCACGAGCGCAGCCTTGGAGTCATTGGTGGTATGGTTCTCAACTAAACCCGTTTGACACCTGAAAATAGAATTGGATTTTATAAAAACTTGAGGTTGACAACGCTCAGCCTCAGGTTTTTTTGATTTTTTTACAAAAAAGCGCCCAAAAGGATGAATTTAGGTCAACCCGGTGTTGCACAATACCAAAAAAGTCCTTACCTTTGCGGCTGATTTTCAAATAAACATTTATTTAATTATGAATCATTACGAAACCGTTTTCATTTTAACTCCCGTTTTGTCTGATGCTCAGATGAAGGAAGCGGTAGAAAAGTTTGAGAAGGTGTTGACCGACAACGGCGCCACCATCGTCAACGAAGAACTCTGGGGCCTGCGTAAACTCGCTTATCCTATCCAGAAGAAATCTACCGGTTTCTATACCCTCGTGGAGTTTGACGCAAATCCCGAAGTTGTTAAGAAACTCGAAATCGCCTATCGTCGCGATGAACGCGTTATCCGTTTCTTGACTTTCCGCCTTGACAAGTTTGCTGCCGAGTATGCCGCAAAGCGTCGCAACAAGACCGCCAAGGTTGAGACTCCCAAAGTTGAAGTTGAAGTAACCGAAGAAGTAAAGGAGAACTAAGTTATGGCACAGCAATCAGAAATCCGTTATCTTACCCCCCTGTCGGTCGACGTTAAGAAGAAAAAATATTGCCGTTTCAAAAGAAGCGGTATCAAATATATCGACTACAAAGATCCCGAATTCCTCAAGAAGTTCCTCAACGAGCAGGGTAAAATCCTGCCCCGTCGCATCACCGGCACTTCATTGAAGTTCCAGCGCCGCGTCGCTCAGGCTGTTAAGCGTGCCCGTCACTTGGCACTGCTCCCCTATGTAACCGACTTGATGAAATAACCTTTAAACCCCGTAGGAATTATGCAGATCATTTTGAAAGAAGATGTCACCGGCCTCGGTTACAAGGACGATGTCGTTGACGTGAAGAAGGGTTATGCCCGCAACTATCTTATCCCGCAGGGTAAGGCTGTTATCGCTACTGAGTCGGCTCTGAAGATTCTCGCCGAAAACCAGCGCCAGCGCGCCCACAAACTCGCTCAAATCAAGGCCGACGCCGAGGCTGCCGCCGCTGCCCTCGAAGGTGTTGCTCTGACTATCGGCGCTAAGACCAGTTCTACCGGTACTATCTTTGGCTCGGTCAACAACATCCAGATTGCCGAGGCTCTCGAGAAACTTGGCCACAACGTTGACCGCAAAAACATCTTTATCAAAGAGGCTGTCAAGGAAGTTGGCAACTACACCGCTACTATCCGTTTCCACAAGGAAGTGGCTGTTGAAGTTCCCTTTGAAGTTGTCGCTGAATAATTTTTGATGAATATGGGTCGACGACCCGTTTCAGCATAGATACAACTTACATTATGATAAAAGTCACCCGCGACCCGGCTAATACCGACGGTTGCGGGTGACTTTTTTCTTGGTAACGTGTATAAGACATGAGATTGACTGAATCTACAAAGAAAATGTTTGTCGCGGCGATGGTTGCGGCATCGTTCTTTGTGACATCGCATGCCGATACATCTCTCGCAGGAAAAGCCGGCGCCGAGTTAAAGGAGGCAGTTGCTGCATCCTATCGTCCGTGCAAACTTGTGTCGGCTATCGAACTTGACGATGCAATCGCCGAACTCTGGAGCAGTGTTCCGTTAGGTTTTCCGGTCAATATTGCCCATAGAAAATGGTGGGAACTGACTCCGATTTATGGCGACTCAGTTTCGCGTAATCTCTACAACACGGTCGCTATCCCGTCGGCTTTGGTGGTCGAGCGCGGCCAAT
>JAFLTK010000001.1 GCA_022511505.1 Muribaculaceae bacterium | reverse complement strand
GCAAATCCTGTTCTCAAAATTCCTTGTAACCATCAAAACCGACGTTCCGCTCGACGACATCGCGATTGACTCGCTCGTGCGTCGCGAGACAGACGTCGACGCGTTGCTGAAAGTCTATCGCGAACTCGAGTTCCGCACGTTCATCAACCGCCTGATGGCTCGCCAAGGGGAGCAGCTTGCACCCGTCGAAGCGCCGGTCAAGGCGACCGACGACAGCGGCATGGGCTCGCTGTTTGACTTGCCGGCCGAAACCGTTCTCCCGTCGCTCGACAACAGCTGCTACAAGACAGCATCGACTCCCGCCGAGGTCAATACCGTGATAGATAAAGCTCTGGCTGATGGTAAGGTAGGCTTGTCGGTATATGCCATTGGCGAGGAGGCGATGACGGCATCGCTGCAAGGCGTTGCGATTGCGTTCGGCGATGACTCGGCCGTGTTTATTCCGGTTCACACTGCCGAAGATGTCGCCCCGCTCGGCCGACTGTTTGCCAACACGGGCGTGACCATCGCGGGCCACGACATCAAGCGCGCCTATCTGTTGATGAAGCGCGCCGGGATAGAGTGGAAGGCGCCGATTTATGACACCTCGGTTGCCCACTATCTTCTTGACCCCGAGGCACGTCACGACATCGAGCAGGTGGCAAAAACAGCCCTCAATGTAGGTATTGTTCATGGTGCCCCGGATGCTCGCAAACCCTATCCCCCCATTGCGCTTGACCCCGAGATTGCCCGACTGCGCTACTGCGAGGAGGCGGCGGTGTCGCTGCGCCTTATGCCGTCCCTCAACGAGACCATCGAGAGCGAGGGGATGACCAAGTTGTTGACCGACATCGAGTTTCCGCTCATCATGGTGCTCGCCGACATGGAATGGACCGGCGTCAGAATCGATGTCGCCGAACTCGCCGCCCTCCACAGCCGCCTTACCGCGCGCCTTGGCGACATCGAGCAAGAGGTATATAACCTTGCCGGCCAGAGTTTTAATATAAGTTCGCCAATGCAGGTAGGTGAAATTCTCTTCGAAAAACTGAAAATTGCCTCCAAGGCAAAGAAGACCTCCAAGGGGGCCTACTCGACCACCGAGCAGATTCTCGAGAAATATCGCAACGCCCATCCTATTGTCGACCTCATTTTGAAGATACGCCGACTGCGCAAGTTGCTCGCCACATATATCGACGCCTTGCCGCGACTCATCAACCCCGCGACCGGGAAGATTCACACCAGTTATAACCAGACCGTTACCGCGACGGGGCGACTCTCGTCGGCCAACCCCAATCTGCAAAACATTCCCATCCGCACCGACGACGGCCGCGACGTTCGCCGTGCGTTCATCCCCGACGACGGCGACCTGCTCCTCAGCGCCGACTATTCGCAAATCGAGCTGCGACTGATTGCCGACATCAGCCGTGACGCCGACATGGTCGACGCGTTTCTAAGCGGCGCCGACATCCACACCGCCACCGCCGCAAAAATCTACCACGAGACCATCGATGCCGTCAGCGACGACCAGCGTCGTCGCGCCAAGACCGCCAACTTCGGCATCATCTACGGCATTTCGGCCTTCGGCCTCTCCGAACGTCTCTCAATCCCACGTGCCGAGGCTAAAGAACTGATTAACGGCTATTTCAGAAGTTATCCCGGCATCAAGGCCTACATGGAGCAGAGCGTCGAGAAAGCACGCGAAGAGGGCGCCGTATCGACCATAATGGGACGCAAACGCCGTCTGCCCGATATTAACTCGCGCAATGCGGTTGTGCGCGGCTACGCCGAGCGCAACGCCATCAACGCCCCCATTCAGGGCTCGGCCGCCGACATTATCAAGATTGCCATGGTCAATATCGCCCGCCACATCACCGAGCAAGGCCTCAAGTCGCGCATGACAATGCAGGTTCACGACGAATTGATTTTCAACGTCAAGCCCGACGAACTCGAGACCCTCAAAGCCATCGTCCTGACCGACATGGCCGATGCCTACCACGGCCTCGTCCCGCTCGAAGTCGCCGCCGGAGTCGCCACCAACTGGCTTGACGCCCACTAATCCCGCGGGAAATTTTGGAAGTTGGGGATGAAAATTTGTGGGTTGAACGGGAATTTTTTGTAACTTTGCACGCGGGTAAGTATGCTCGTCGACAGTCGGCGTGGCCAATAGCCACTGTTTCAGCCTATTATGCTCAACACCGGCATCCCGGCGTTTTCTTGCCCGGAATTTCATTTTTAACCGATAACATTCAATCAATCAAAGCAATATGGCAACTCAAGACGATGTTTTCAAGAAGATAGTATCCCACGCCAAGGAGTATGGCTTCGTTTTTCAGTCAAGCGAAATCTATGACGGCCTGTCGGCTGTCTATGACTACGGTCAGAACGGCGTAGAACTCAAAAACAATATCAAGCGCTATTGGTGGGACGCGATGACGCTTTTGCACGAGAATATCGTAGGTATCGACTCGGCGATTTTCATGCACCCTACCATCTGGAAAGCATCGGGTCACGTCGACGCCTTCAACGACCCGTTGATTGACAACCGTGACTCCAAAAAGCGCTATCGCGCCGATGTGCTCATCGAGGACCATCTTGCCAAGATTGACGAGAAAATCGACAAGGAGGTTGCCAAGGCTCGCAAGCGTTTCGGCGACAGTTTCGACGAGGCTGTCTTCCGCTCGACCAACGCCCGAGTGCTCGAATACACCGCCAAGCGCGACGCTATCCACGAGCGTTTTGCCAACGCGCTCAACGAAAACAACCTCGAGGAGTTGCGTCAGATTATCCTCGACTGTGAAATCGTTTGCCCCATTTCGGGCACAAGAAACTGGACCGACGTCCGTCAGTTCAACCTGATGTTCAAGACCGAGATGGGTAGCACCGCCGACGGCGCCATGACCGTCTACCTGCGTCCCGAGACCGCCCAAGGTATCTTTGTCAACTATCTCAACGTGCAGAAGACCGGCCGCATGAGAATACCGTTTGGTATCGCCCAGATTGGTAAGGCATTCCGCAACGAGATTGTCGCCCGCCAGTTCATCTTCCGCATGCGCGAGTTTGAGCAGATGGAGATGCAATTCTTTGTGCGCCCCGGCTCTGAACTCGAGTGGTTCAACAAGTGGAAAGAGGCTCGCCTGCGCTGGCACAAGGCGCTTGGCCTCGGCGACGAGAAATATCGCTATCACGACCACGACAAGCTCGCCCACTATGCCAACGCCGCCACCGACATCGAGTTTGAGATGCCGTTTGGCTTCAAGGAGGTTGAGGGTATA
Organism: Muribaculaceae bacterium; assembly: GCA_022511505.1. Classification (GTDB taxonomy): domain Bacteria; phylum Bacteroidota; class Bacteroidia; order Bacteroidales; family Muribaculaceae; genus HGM05190. Next base: position 5,615 of record JAFLTK010000001.1, on the reverse strand, counting down.
CACTCGCGCACAAACTTTGACCTCTCGCAGCACGAGAAATTCTCGGGCAAGAAGATTCAATATTTTGACCCCGAACTCGGCGAAAGTTACACCCCATACGTCATCGAGACTTCGATTGGCGTTGACCGCATGTTCCTGACCGTCCTCTGCTCAAGTTATGAGGAGCAGAAACTCGACGGCGGCGATACTCGCGTTGTGCTCCACCTGCCTGCCGCATTGGCGCCGGTGAAATGTGCCGTCATGCCGCTTGTTCGCAAAGATGGTCTGCCCGAAAAGGCTCGCGAGATTGTCAACGAGTTGAAGTTTGATTTCTCGACCCACTATGACGAGAAAGACTCTATCGGCAAGCGTTACCGCCGTCAGGATGCCATCGGCACGCCGTTCTGTATCACCGTCGACCATCAGACTCTTGAGGACAACACCGTCACCTTGCGCCACCGTGACTCGATGGAGCAGAAACGCGTAAGCGTCGACGACCTCCATCGCCTCATCCACGACGAGGTTTCTATCAACTCACTCCTTCGCAAACTTTCTTAACCACCCTGAACAATGAAACTTATCAAACGCATATTTGTCGCCGTCATTGCGCTTATTGCCATGGCCTCGCTCCAGTCGTGTAACTACAACACGCTTGTCGAAAAGCAGCAGGATGTTGAGCAGAAATGGGCCGAGGTAGAGAACCAGTATCAACGCCGCAGCGACCTAATCCCCAATCTCGTTGCAACCGTCAAGGGCTATGCCACCCACGAGAGCGAAACGCTCGAGAAAGTGACCAAAGCCCGCGCTGCCGCGACATCAATCACCATCGACCCCACCAACATGACCGAGGCCGACATCGAGCGCTTCCAGCAGACTCAGAACGAACTGAGCGGCGCCCTCAAGTCGCTGCTTGCCGTCACCGAAGCCTACCCCGACCTGAAAGCCAACGAGAACTTCCGCGACCTTCAGGTGCAACTCGAGGGTACCGAGAATCGCATTACCGTTGCGCGTCAGGCTTATACAACCGCTGTTGCCGACTACAACACATCTATAAAGAAGTTCCCGACCAACATCTATGCAGGGTGGTTTGGCTTCGAGTACAAGCCTCAGTTCAAGGCTGTTGAGGGCGCGGCGACTGCACCCACCGTCGAGTTCTGATTTAAATCTCCGCTCGTCTAATGAGAAAACTACTTTATATCCTACCCGCAATGCTCGCGGTGATTGCCGCCGCAAGCGCGTGCAAGAGTGACGCCGACGAGATTTGGAACGAGTATGCCCAAACTCGCGAGGCCAACATTGCTTACTACCAAGAGCAGGCCGAATTGCTCGACAGCGACGGCAACAAGTTCTACACCAAGGTCGTGCCGACGTGGGACCTCGGTGCCGAGATTTTGCTCCATTATTTCAACGACCGCGCCGAGACCGAGGGCAACCTCTCTCCTCTGCTGACGAGCCTTTGCTCGGTCTCCTATATTGGCCGCAACTCGAGCGGTGTCGCCTTTGACTCGTCGTTCACGGCATCGTCGCGCACTGCCAATTTCCGCCCCGTCGAGACTATCACCGGTTGGTGGATTGCGCTTGAGAACATGCGTGTTGGCGACAGCGTGCGCGTCGTCCTTCCCTACACACTCGCATACGGAAGCACCGGCACGACCAACGGCGCCATCGGCCCCTTTGAGACCCTGACATTTGACATCAAACTCGTCGACATCCTCGAATACGAAGTCAAATAAACAGTCTTGACCTCGTTTTGAAACATCTTTGCAACAACTTTGTAACCGGATTGTAACAATTGTTACAATCCGGTAAATTTTGTTGTAACTGTGAGGTGTTTTTTATACTTTTGTAAGCGTTTACATCATTCATTACAGATAAGGGTAAAGATTAGCATCGAATTCAATCTTTATGAAAAGAATAATGACAGTTGCATTGCTTTTTGTTATCGCGATTGTTGTCGCGGTAGGTGCAATTGTCGTCTATTCGGCTACTTCTCAGAAGACGCTTCATTTTCGGGATGACACAATGCCTCGTGCCCTGTTTCCCATCAAGAAAGGAATGGTCGAATTATTTGACACCACGCTTTTCAGGGTTGACACCGGCAGCAACATCAGCATCGTCACGCCGTCTACGCTTGAAAAACTACAAGAAATGGGGATGGCGGTCGAGAAGAAATATATCCCCTACATTTTAAAGGACCGTTACAATAGGTTTCGCTATTATCCAACCCACTACACCGTGACGCTCCCGCTTGCCGAATACAAACTGGCCGTCGACTCGGCAAGCAACAGCATCCGCTGGCTCCCTACCGGCAAGATTGCCAATAGCATCGAGGGTGTCAACGTCGTTGTCGACGATGACGCCGCTATTAACACCATCGGCATGAACGTCTTGAAAAACTTTATCCTCGAATATCAATACTATCGAAACGCACTCGCCCTGCGCACCCGCATTGACGATAATTACCAGCAACTTGGCGACCTCTCGAGTCCATGCAATTGGAACAACCTCTTTGGATTGGGAAATAGATATTATGTAAAGGTGTCGCTCAACAACCATCATTCCAAGCCTTTTCTGATTGACACGGGCATGAACCGACTAAGCATCAAAATTCCTATCGCTGATACGATCTACAGCAAGAACCCGCTCGTCGATGATATCTATTTGGCGCAACACGGCGTCGCTACGGCGGTCAAACGTGACGACAACGCTTGGGTCAAATTAGGTTCGCGTGCCGGCACGCGAAGCCTCTACTACGCGCCCGACGATGGCGAGAAATACATCATCAACCCTCTGTTATTTTTCTACCAAGACGTCGTCATCGACTTTGCCGACCGCAAGATTTATCTGCGACCCTACGCCAAACTGAAAGCCACCGACGTCATGACCGACTCGCTCATCGCCGCCCCTGCCGAGAACTACTTTGACGCCTCGATGTATTGACAATTAAAATGCTTTTTCTGCCTGTTTGTCTATGTGAACTCCAACCACATTTGGCTGGGGTATAATTTTTTGTTACTTTTGCAGAATGATTAGATTTTGCACATTATCAATATATTTGGCAGCAGCGTTGCTGGTGGCATCGTGTGGCGGCAACTCGGCCGAGAAAGCCGACTCGAGTGATAGCGACACGATTGCAACCGACACCGTCCCGGTTGTCAAGCTACCCTTGACGTTGCCCGACACCGTTTACCCGTCGGCCGAAGTGGTCAAATTCAAGATTGACCGCCGCGACTCAACGCCGGGCGACGTCTCGCCGCTCGTCGACCTTTATGCCGATGCGCCGGGTGTCTTTACATTCCGCGGCGGCATGTATCGCCGAGCCGACTTCAACGGTTGCGTTGACTCGGTTCCCTCGTGCATCGAGATTGACTGGGAGTTTACCACGGCAATCTACAATCGACAGACGTCGGTTGGCACATGGGGCGGCGGAACAGGATGGACCGGTCAGCCGCTATATGTCAACTGGCCCGACTCGACGTGGAAGCGACTGCGCGACTACAATAGCGTCTACCCCAATGCCGGCCGCGAGGAAATTATCGTCGGTTCGCTTGACTCCCACGTCTATTTCATTGACTATCAGACAGGCGAGGCCAGCCGCAAGTCAGTCAACGTTGGCAATCCAATCAAGGGAACGGTGTCGCTTGACCCTACGCTTAACGGTAATCTTTACGTTGGTCACGGCGTGCCGGCCCAAAGCCCTTTTGGAGCGATTGCCATCGACCTTTTCAGCAACGTTGTTTCTGATGTATTTGACCGCGACCCTCGCGCCCAACGCAGCTGGGGAGCCTACGATTCGTCACCGCTTCGCTACGGGCAGTTCCTGTTTCGCCCCGGCGAGAATGGCACGTTCTACAAATTCCTTGTCGCCCCGGGCAAGTTGACGCTTCACTCGGCGTTGCGCTACACCGTCGGCGGCAGCGCTCCCGGCATCGAGTCGTCAATGGCAATATATGCCAACTATGGCTACATCGCCGACAATGCCGGTAACATAATCGCCGTCAATCTCAACACGATGCGCCCGGTGTGGCGATACTCGCTCGGCGATGATGTCGACGCGTCGCTGGTGCTGGAAGTCGAGGACGATGTGCCCTATATCTATGTTGGCTGTGAGGTAGACCGCCAGGGCATCGGCACGGCCAATATGGTCAAACTCGATGCCCGTGACGGCCGGGAAGTGTGGCTCACTCGAATCCCCGCGCGTCGTGCCGACATCAACGGCAAGCACTTTGACGGCGGTTTCTATGGCACTGTTCTACCCGGCACGGGCGATTGTAGCGACCGAGTGTTTGCCAACTGCGTCTTGAACAACGAAAACCGCCAGAATGGCGTCTTTGTAGCGTTCAGTCGCGCCGACGGCCATATCCTCTATCAGACCCCGTTGAAATATTACGCGTGGTCGTCGCCCGTTGGTTACCTTACGCCGGATGGCCGTCTGACCGTACTGACCGCCGACTGTGTCGGCAACATGTATCTCATTGACCCAAAGGACGGTAAAATCATTTTCACAAAGCCGGTTGGCGCTAACTTCGAGTCATCGCCCGTTGCGATTGGCAACACGGCCGTCGTCGGGTCGCGCGGCAACAAAATTTATCGTGTGTCTCTCCATTAACATCGATTATGAAACGAATACTGACAATACTTTTCACGCTCTTCCTCCTGATTCCGGGCGCTAAAGCCGGACACCTTACAGCCCACCGCGGCGAGGTGTCCAACGGCTATAATTTCTGGCTCTATGACCCCAACGACACTGAGATAGACGAGCCCAAACCGGTCATCATCTTCTTGCACGGCGCCAGCCTCTGTGGCAACGACCTCAACCGCGTCAAGCGCTATGGAACAATCGACGCCATTGAGCGCGGGCGACAGATTGACGCCTACGTCATTGCGCCCCAAAATCCCGGCGGCTCGTGGAACCCGACCAAGGTGATGAACGTCCTCGACTGGGTCAGCGACAACTACAATATTGACTATGACCGCGTCTATGTCATCGGCATGAGCCTCGGAGGCTATGGCACCATCGACGTGACGGCAACCTACCCTGACCGCATAGCGGCAGCCATTGCAATGTGTGGCGGCGGGACGGTCAGCGACCTTTCGGGACTCAATGATGTGCCCCTCTGGATTATCCACGGAACGGCCGACCGCGCCGTCACCATCGCCCAGAGCGACCGCGTCGTCTCCCAGATGAAAGCCGCCAACGGTGGCAACGCCGAGCGATTGGTCTACCATCGTGTCCCCGGCATGGACCATTCTCGACCGGCCCGTATGTTCTACCTCGCCGAGAGTTACGACTGGCTGTTTAAACACACTCTTAAGGACGCCACGCGCCGCATCCACCCAACGTTTGACCCCGGCCAGGCGATGAACAACGGTTATGGCGGACTCAAATCCAAAGGAAAATCTTCCGGTTCCAAGAAATCGGCCCGGAAATCATCCAAAAAGAAAACGACCAAAAAGAAAACGACCCGCAAAAAGAAATAATCCTTGCGGCAACCACAAAAACATTTTCTCGCAGTAACACGCCCGGCTATTGACCATATTTTGCATGTATTGAACTCGATGACAAATGGAGTTCATTGACTAATCCTCTGCAAGAGGATACTACTACAATAGTTTTGCATTTAAAGTTTGATTCA
>JAFLTK010000053.1 GCA_022511505.1 Muribaculaceae bacterium | reverse complement strand
AACCCCGGCTATGACCCGCGGCGCGCCATCGACGGCATCAAGCGACTCGACGGCGATTGCATCATCCAGACGATGATACTGCGCGGAACGGCCCCCGACGGCACTCCCGTCGACAATACAACCCCCGCCGAGGTCGACGCGCTCATCGCCGCCATCACCGAGATTGCGCCCCGCGGCGTCATGCTTTACTCCATCGACCGTCCTACCCCCTGCAAGACCCTCAGCGCCGTCGGTCGCGACGAGTTGACGGCCATCGCCCGGAAAATGGAGGCTGCCGGAATTAGAAATGTCACTGTCAACTGATAACTGCCGATGAAAACCCTTATTCCACGCCCACTGACGGCCGGCGACCGCATCGCAATAGTGTCGCCCGCGGGCATCATCAAGCCCCAGAACGTCTATCGCGCCATCCCCTACCTTCAGGAGCAGGGGTGGAACCCATACGTGACGGCGTCGACCTTTGCGCGCCACGGCAGTTTTGCCGGCACTCCCGAGCAACGTGCCGCCGACCTTGAGCAAGCGTTTGCCGACCCGTCTACACGCGCAATTCTCTGCTCTCGAGGCGGTTATGGCGTCGTCCATCTGCTCGAGCGCCTCAGTCGGCTCAACCTGCGCCACGACCCTAAATGGGTAATCGGCTACAGCGACATCTCGGCACTTCACGGCCTGATGGCCTCTCAGGGCATCGCCTCAATCCACTCGCCGATGGCCAAGCATATTGCCGACAATCGCGGTGGCGACGAAGACACCGCGGCCTTGTTCAACATCCTCCACGGTCGCGGCAACACCTTCACCGCTCCTGCTAACCCCCTCAACCGCCTCGGTCGCGTAACCGGTACACTCTACGGCGGAAACCTTGCCGTCCTGACCGGACTTATCGGCACCCCCTACGACATCCTGCGCCCCGATACCATCCTCTTTATCGAAGACGTTTCAGAACCCATCTACAAAATCGAGCGCATGATGTACTCGCTAAGACTCAGCGGCGTCCTCGCCCGACTGAAAGGCCTGATTGTGGGGCGTTTTACCGAGTATTCGCCTGATTTTGACCATGAAACAATGGAGCAGATGATTGCGCGCGTCATCGACGGCTACAACTACCCCGTCATGTTTGAAGCCCCGGTGGGCCACGTTGACCACAACGTCCCCCTCATCGAGGGCGTATCGGTCACACTCGACGTCACCGCGCTCGGTGCAACCATCGAGCAGTCACCAACCTAACCTACCGCCATCCATGAAGAACCATATTTCAGCCACCATCATCACCTTCAACGAGCAGAATCGCGTCGAGGCGTGTATCGACTCGCTCGCCGGCGTTGCCGACGAGATAATAGTCGTCGATGCCTGCTCGAGCGACGCGACGGTCGAGATCTGTCGCCGCCGCGGGTGTCGCGTCGTCACGCGCCGGATGCACGGCTATGGCGCTCAGCGACAGTTTGCCACATCGCTCGCCACCCACTCCTACGTCCTCGCTATCGATGCCGACGAGTGTCTGTCGCCCGCCCTCAGCGCCGAGATTATCAAACTCAAGGAGGTGGGTTTCAAACACCGCGGCTATTGCTTCCCGAGGCTGAATTTCTTCTGTGGCGAGCCGGTGCGCCACTCGGGCTGGTACCCCGACGTGCAGGTGCGTCTTTTTGACAAGCGATATGCCAACTGGAACCTGCGCGAGGTCGCCGAGCGCGTCATTTTCCACGACCAGGTGCGCCCGTGTCGCCTCAGCGGCGACCTGCTTCACTATCGCTGTGACACCATCGAGGAATATGTCGCCACCCAGCGACGCCACGCCGCCCTCAGCGGCCAGCGGCTCGCCGAGCAAAGCAAAGGAGCCCGCCTCCCGCATCCTCTCCTTGCCGCCACAAAAGCATTCCTCAAAAACTATATCGCCGACGGAGCCTTCATGGACGGGCCTCAGGGGCGCGCAATTGCCCGAGAGACATTCAAATCGACCTACCTTGCCCATCAGATTGCCCGCCGACTCATCGACCTCAAAAAAGCCGACAGTAGCAAATGAACCTACCCGACGCCGACATAATCACCACCACCGCGCGCCGCGCCGCCGACACCTTGCGCCTCCACCTCAACCCGGTCTACCTATTCATGGACGCCGAGTTAAAGCAATTGCCCGAAACGTGGAACCGCGGCGAGGGAACGACGCTCCACGAAGGGCGTAACACCGTGCGCCGCATGCGTCTGGCCGGTGTCGATGTCGCCGTCAAGCGCTACAAGCGGCTCGGCGGTCTCAAACGGCTGATATACACCTTTTTTCGGCCCACAAAAGCCATCCGAGGTCTCGTCTATTCGCTCGAATACCGACGTCGTGACATCCCTTCGCCCGAGGGAATCGCCGCCATCGAGATTTTGCGTGGCGGGATGGTTGTCGATTGCTATCTTGTAACCGTCATGAGCCGCGGGCGCAACCTCTTTCCCGAGCTTGTCCCCGTCGAGGACTATGACCGCAATCGAGTCAGCAATCTCGCCGATTTTCTCGTCACGATGCACCGCCGAGGCGTCATGAACACCGATACCAACCTGAGCAACCTGCTCGTCGATGCAACTCCGGCGACCCCATTTGAGTGTATTGACATCAACCGCTCGGTTTTCACCGCCGAGAACTTTTCCTATCGCTCGATTGTTAGAAACTTGGCACGTGTCACCCATCGCCGTGACCTGCTCCTGACGATAGTCATGCGCTATGCAACGACCGCCGGATTGCATCCACAGGCAATGTGGGATGACGTCGCCGCCGAACTCGACCGTTTTGAGCGCAAAATCGCCATGCGAAACCGATTCAAGACCATTTTCCGCAAGAAAAGGACTAACCATTAAAATTCATCACCATGCCAGCACAACTCAAAGTCTACTGCAAAAATATAGACCGCTACATCGACATCGAGGGCGGCGAAACCCCTCTCGACATCCTTGGCCGCGTCGACATCCCCTCGATGGCCTCCCGCCCCGTCTGCGCCCGCATCAACAACAAAAACGAGAGCCTCGACTTCCCCATCTATACCCCCAAGCAGATTGAGTTCCTTGGCATCGAGTCGAGTTCGGGACATCGCGTCTACATCCGCTCGCTCTGCATGATGCTTTATAAGGCCGTGCGCGACACCCTGCCGGGCACCTCACTTGTCATCGAGCACTCCATCTCACGCGGCTACTACTGCCGCCTGAGCGACGCCTCGGGCAAAATCGTCGCCACTCCGGCAATGGTCGACGCCCTCGCCGACCGCATGCGCGTCCTCGCCGAGGCCGACATCCCCTTCCATCGCGACGAGCAACTGACAACCGACGTCATCGAGCATTTCGCCGCCCAGGGACTGACCGAGAAAGTGCGCCTCCTGTCGACCACCCACGACCTTTACACCACCTACTACCGCCTTGACGACACCTACGACAGTTACTACGGCTGCCTCGTGCCCTCGACCGGCTATCTGAGCGTCTTTGCCCTCCACCCCTACCGCGAAGGCTTCCTGCTGACCGGTCCCGATGCCGCAAACCCCGCGCTCCCGGCCGTTCCCGTCGACCAGCCCAAACTCTTTGACGCATTCACCGCCCATCTGGAGTTTAACCGCGTCATTGGAGTCAGAACCGTCGGCCAACTCAACGAGAAAGTTGCCGACGGCGACTCGGCCATGGTCATCAACGTCGGCGAGTCGCTCCACGAACGCTCCATCAGCATCATTGCCGCCGACATTGCCCGTCGTTTCCGCGAGGGGGGCGCACGCGTCGTCCTCATCGCAGGACCCTCATCATCGGGCAAAACAACCTTCACCAAGCGCCTGTCCATCCAACTGCTGACCAACCTGCTCAAGCCGCGCATGATTTCGCTCGACAACTATTTTGTCAACCGCGACGACACCCCCCGCGACGAGTTTGGCGAGCACGACTTTGAGTCGCTATATGCGCTTGACCTCGAGACATTTAACAGCGACCTCAACCTGCTCATCGCCGGCGAAGCCGTCGAAGTTCCATATTACAACTTTGAGACCGGCAAGCGCGAATATCGCGGCGAAATCCTGCGCCTCGACCCCGACTCAATCCTGCTCATCGAGGGTATTCACGGCCTCAACCCCGAACTGACCGCCACCGTCGCCGAGCAGATGAAATATCGCGTCTACATATCGGCCCTGACCACCCTCGCCATCGACGACCACAACTGGGTGCCGACGACCGACAATCGCCTGCTGCGCCGCATCATCCGCGACTACCGCTATCGCGGCTCAAGCGCCGTCAATACACTGAAAATGTGGCCCAGCGTGCGACGCGGCGAGGAGCGCTGGATATTCCCCTATCAGGAAAACGCCGACGCCATGTTCAACTCATCCCTCATCTACGAACTCGGCGTCATCAAAGACTATGCCGAGGCCGTTCTGCGCTCCGTTCCCCGTGACATCCCCGAGTATGCCGAGGCCCATCGCCTGCGCCGCTTCCTGAGCTATTTCAACTCAATCGACGAGCGCCTCGTTCCCTCCACCTCACTCCTGCGCGAATTTCTCGGCGGCAGCACCTTCCGCTACTAATCCCCTCCCCCATCGGCTTTAGTCTCGGCCAATGCGTTCATTTCGAGGCATATACCTCGCGAAAGGGGCGTATTGGATGGATAATAAGCAGTCTCCCGCTTGCGCAAAGCGCAAAGTCTCTCGCTCCGGGCTTAAAAAGCTCGGGAAAAGCGACGTGAATGATAAGAATGACCGAGGCACTTGGTGCCTCGGCCTCGTCGCGGATTGTTCTCTCTGATTTAACCCAACTTTTACCAAAAGTATTTCCCATTCTTACTAACAAGTGCCAAGTTGGGCTAAATAATTCTTTTGGGTTAAACCTTTCAGGTCAGATTTGGCGGTATTGGCAGAATTCCAAACCACTTTAGAAGTAATTTTGATAGAGGGTTTTGATTCGTTCTTTGACCGATGTGATTATTGGCTCGGGGGTTAGGACTTTCATGTCGGCAAAGGCTGTCAACTCTCGGATTAATTCATAGTTTTCTTTACACTCGATTGAAAAGATTGCGCCATCATCGGGAACGGAATATTTCCTGCGAATTTCGGCTGCTCGCTCGCCTGTAAGTTCTTTCTGCGAGCCGTGCAGTGGTTTTGTGCGGATATATGGCGCCGAACTGTCTGACACCCGGAAGATTATCCTATAAACGGGCGAATCCTCGTTATAGGTTATGCCAACAATGTCTTCATAGCGCTCACATAAATCGTCGGGCGCGGGACGGTATTCAAATCCCGGTAAGACCTCGACACTTGAAATTCGGTCAAGCGCAAAATTCAGAATCTTACCGGTGTCGTCTGCGCCGCCTATAACATACCATCGGCGATTGTATTCCTTTAACAGATAGGGAGATAAGATGACGTCGCGACTTCGTGAATCGTTGAACTTGGAATAGACAATTTTGATTACCGATTTAGCTCTTATGACCGAAAAAATCTCAGCCATGAGCGTCCTGTTTTCAAGCAAATTTTTCGACATTTGGATTATTGGCTCTTGCTCGACGAGTCCCAGTCGTTTGCTGAAATCATTGAGCCACCCAAAGCCATCGAGACCGTCAAATGAACCGATGGTCGACAGCGCCGCCGTCAGCAACCCTTTTTCCTCGTCGGTGAGTTTGCTTGTGAAAATCGAGAACGTAGGGTCGGCATATCGGATACACCGCTTTTTGTAGGGCCGGTCGGTCGCAACCGAGTGAGCATCAACACTATACTTCTCAAACTCAATCAACTCCGGGAAGTTGTATTCGATATATTTGAGGTCCTTCTCGACACAGCGTTTCGACACACCCTGTTCTTGCCCATAAATCGGCAGTTCTCGATTCAGAATATCCGTCATATCCTGAATCGAGTAAGCGTGGTAGCGGTCGGCCAGCAACCGGTCGAGCAACACAATCCTCGTCAAAGCATTCTTATTGGCCGGCATAACTATTTGTATGTTTCTATCAAATGTTTCATTTTTTCGTGGTATTCTTCATTACCTAGATTGATTACAATTAGGTTCGAACGAGTCCGGGTTATGCCGGTATACAACAATTCATTAAAGGTCGGATTGCCACTAAAATGTTTCTGTAAAATAAGAAAAACAGTATCGCTCTCCCAACCTTTAAAACTATGAATTGAGGAGATTTTGATATTGCCTGTGTTCATCCAAAAATTATATTTCTTATTTTCACGGATGAACTTATAGTTAGCAGAAAATACTTTATTTCTAAATATCTCATAGTTATTTTCATACAATTCCATTATCCTAATAAAATCAACGATATTAGTTTTATATTCCCTACACTTAGCATCTAAGCGAGTCGTAAAAGTATCAGGGAATCGCCTATACATTTCATATATTGTAAACAAACTGGCTAATTGGCGTTCTCCTCTCTCAGATTTTTTATTTTTATCGCGTCCTATGAGTTCTAATAAACACTTCTTTAATTGGGTAGGAGAAATTTCAGAATTTTCACGAATACCTTGAAAAAACATAAGTTCATAGGTTTCAAACATTGTCGTTGTTCTTCTACCGGTTTTATATCTATAGTAAGTCTCAAATAGTTGAAGGAATGAAAACTCTGCTCCTAAAACTGTTATATCATTTATTGCGACATTATTAATGCGGTTTTGTATATTGCCTTCTATTATATTAAAGACAGATTTAATAGGATCATCACTTTGAAGAAACATATAGTTTAGATATCCTTGTTTAAGATCACGTTCTCCAAAAAGAACATCATCTTGTTTAGATGTTAAAGTTTCATCAATTTCATATTTGCCATCAAAGAATTTTCTTTGGAAACCTATTGCCAAATCCTTTATTTTCAAATCAGAGCGAAGACATGTGTCAAGAGTATTTACACCTCTAATATTTGTTACAACATCTTTTCCTTCTGTCCTCATATTATAGATGTTCTGTTTTACATCCCCAAGAAGATAATATCCTCCACGTGGATATTGTTGCTCTTTATGCCGAAAAAAGTCTTTTATAATATCCATCCACACTCGTTTGTAATCTTGAATTTCATCAATAAAGATTACATCAAAGCGTTCTGTGCATTCAGAATGTTTATCAAATAATCCGAACTCTTCATCGCTTTCTTCCTCTTTTTTTTGAAATACAATGCCAAGGTTATTTAATTGAGCATTAATGAATTGATGATAATTTAGTATTGTAAATGAAGCCCAATCAAAGTCTTCATGAACCTGATTTAGTTTGTCATGAATATAATTCTTAAGAGTTATATTATAGAATAGAATAAGAATTTTCGGTTTGTCAATTCCCCTTTGACGGAGTTCCTTATATGCTTGTACGGCTTTGGCTGCCAAAACTGTGGTCTTACCGGAACCGACGACTCCTTTTACACGCCATTCTAATCGCTTTTCTTTATCAAATATTAGTTTATCCTGCTTTTCTGAATACATTTGGAGAGTTGATTCCTTTTTTTTCAACCTACCGTCATATCTTGCAATATATTGACCTTGATTACGGGTATGCAAAGGCGGTAGCAGTAGATGACAAATACTGTTATACAAATCATCGGTGAAAAGATTGCTTGGGTATCTTGAAATGATATGAAAACGCTTTAATAAGCATTCAAAATTATCTTTTTCTAAATCATTAGAACCGATTAGTGCGACATGTCTCATAAACTTCATATACCCCTTCTCGGAAGAATAAGGCTTGATAAGTTTATCGTAGAGTTGCTCATGGGTAGCATTGTGAAAATACACCCCACTAACCACTACTGCCCACATATTGGAATTTTTTATATTCATTTCAAGAAGATTCTCAATATGAAGATTATAGAGGTTCTTCTTGTATTGATCAGCTTGGTCAATAGGGGATTTTATATAAGCCCGACGTTCTGCTTCATTTCGTGGATTCGCGAGATGCCAATGTTTTTTCTCGTCTAATGTATAAGACTCGATGTCCCAATCTTTAACTTCTATAATCATTACACCTCCACCCTTGCGCATTAGGACGACATCGGGCCTATCTCCATTAAGAAAAGGGTTGAAATATACCTCAAAAGAATCATCCAATGTGTGTTCTAAAAAGTGCAATAAAGCCCACTCTCCCTCAGTCGGTTGAACCTTAAACTGCTCTATTTTTTCTATTGGTGGTATAAACTGAGCCATGATTATTAAGAAAGAAGCCGATTTTCAAATTTATCTCCAATTTCAAAAGCATAAATAGCATTCATTCCTTTTCTATCAACATAAATATCTTTCATCCAATCTAATAATTGTGAATGTTGATGTTTGTGGGTGGTAAATGCCGGCATATATTCGATATTATGAAAGGTCGACACTATTTCCCCTTTTGTGTTTTCTTGCACATTTCGATAATCAATGACTCCAAATCCTTTTCCGGAAGTTATAAGATGATAATTTGTAAGTATATGTCTATCATGTGTTTCATTCTTAATCGTATGAGCAACAATGGACACATTTATAGTAGCCCCCAATTTGAGTTCATGAATTTCTTTTATAACTTGTTCCATCTTTTGTTTTTCGACTTTACCGTTTTCATTGTTTATAAATATTGTGAGATGAAACGGTATCTTAAGATTCTGAGGGACTAACTCCTTAATGATGCTGTATAACGATTGCTTTCTTCTGTCAAAATGGTTAAAAATATAGTTATCTATTATAACTGCCGAATTTATAGGTACAATGTTTATTGCATTAAAGACATCTTTCCATGTGGAAATATCCTCATACTCTTCGCCGTGTTCTTTCAATCGATTTTTTTGTTTTTCTGTGAGAAGATTGAATGGGCGATAGTGGGTGTAACATAAATCATCAATCACCTGCATGTCTGTTAGTGATTGTGTTACTAATAAACCATATTTTTCTCTGTATCCCGAGTACTGAGATGA
>JAFLTK010000052.1 GCA_022511505.1 Muribaculaceae bacterium | reverse complement strand
TACCCATGCCTCTATCGCCAAGACCTTCTTCATCACCGCCGGCACCTTCGGCGCCATGAGTGTCTACGGCTATTTCACCACCCGTGACCTTACCCGCTTTGGCAATATTCTGTTCATGGCCCTTATCGGACTGATTATCGCCTCGGTGGTCAATATCTTCTTCAAGAGCGACACCCTCGGGTGGATAATCTCCATCGCCGGAGTGATAATTTTCGTCGGCTTAACCGCATGGGACACCCAGAAAATCAAGCAGATGAGCCAAATGGCAACTCCCGCCCAGTATGGTCACATCGCCACCCTCGGCGCCCTCTCGCTCTACCTCGACTTTATTAACCTCTTCCTCTACCTGCTGCGCTTCTTCGGCAGTTCACGCAACTAATCAGAATCAGGTAGTAGACCTTTCTACTACGTTCCATAACTCTCATTAACCCCGCCGGACCGTCCGCGCGGGGTTAATTCAACTCTCGCTGCGCTCAAGTTGAAGCTTAAAGTTTTGTAGTTTAACAGTTTAAATGCCGACATATCAATAAACTTTAAATCGACATTGCGGGACTTAAATATCTACTAATATCTATTCACTGTTCACTATTCTCTATTAACTATGCCACGTCTATTCATCTCGGCCGGCGAGGCCTCGGGCGACCTCCACGCCTCCCATCTGATTGCCGAGTTGCGCAAACTCGACTCCGCTGTTGAAGTTACCTTCCTCGGCGGCGACCTGATGGCGCGCGCAGCCGGCACCGAGCCGCTCATCCACTACCGCGACATGGCATTCATGGGATTCAGCGAAGTCCTGCGCAACATCCACCGCTTGGGCCGCAACCTCGCCACCGCCCGTCGCGCAATCACCGCCCGCCGCCCCGACGCCGTCATCCTCGTCGACTACCCCGGCTTCAATCTGCGCCTCGCCCGCCATGCCGCCGCCATCGGCATCCCCGTTTTCTACTACATCCCGCCCAAGGTCTGGGCATGGAAAGAATATCGCGTCAAGCAACTTAAAAAATACTCCAAAGCCATCTTCTGCCTCCTCCCCTTTGAGCCTGAATTCTACGGCCGCCACGGCTTTGACGCCGCCATCTATGCCGGCAACCCCTCCCTCGAAGAAGTCGACCGCCGCCTCTCCACCCTTCCAACTCGCGACCAATTTATAGCAGACCACAATCTGACCGGCCGCCCCATCCTCGCCCTCGTCCCCGGCAGCCGCATCGGCGAGATACGCAACAACCTTCCCGTCATGACTGCCGTAGCCGCCCGTCACCCCGACCTTCAAGCCGTCGTTGCCGGTGCACCCGGCATTGACATAGCCCTCTATCGGCGCTATACCACCCTCCCCATTGTCGACAACGCCACCTTCGACCTCATGGCCCACTCCGTCGCCGCCCTCGTCACCTCGGGCACAGCTTCCCTCGAGGCCGCCCTCATCGGCACGCCTCAGGTTGTTCTCTACCGCGCCAACGGCTCACGCCTGAGCTACAACCTTTTTAAACGCATCTTGAAAATCGACCACGTCTCCCTCCCCAACCTGATTGCCGGCCACGAGATAGTCCCCGAAATGCTCCTCCACCACTGCAACCCCGACGATGTCGACGCAGCCCTCACCCCCCTGCTCAACCCAGCCTCCCCCGCTCTACGTGCCCAACTCGACGGTTACCGCCAAATGCGTGAACGCCTCGGCACCGGCTCCATGGCCGCCACCGCCGCCGCCGCCATCCTCAATTCATTGTCTTAACGAGCCGCTCCGGCCACTTTACCCGCCTAATTGTCGCCGCGATAGCAGGTTAGTCTCCCATCTAATCTATCATAAAAATGAAAGCGCCGCCTCACGGTGACGCCTTCACACACATATCACTTAATTATTTAAGCTATAGCGGTATTTTTTAGGTTCAAATACCTTCCATATTTTCCCATGAGAAATCTCACGCTAACAACCTCTCATGGACGTAATCCCTATTCAAAACTGAGCGCAAATTTATAAAATTTCTTTTATAAAACACTGCTAATATTGGTTAATAAGTATTAAATAATTGTTAATCTATATCTATCCATTTATTCATTTGTTGTATATCTATCAAAAATACTGATGGTTATGGCCCGGCCGGGTCACAACCATCAGTGTCTACTTTTTCGCACAAACGGGTATTTACCTTGTCGCGCGGTGGGTTTCTAAGCCTTTGTGCAGACGATGAAGCTCACACACTGTCATAAATGCGGCAACAACGGTGGCTGCCTTGAAGGTGAGTTTCGCAATCTCAAAACCCATTTTTAGCCCTTCTTTCATCAAGCAATGTTTTGTTTCCATAATAGAAATTTTTAGTTGTCCTACCATCAAAACAATCGGAGGGCGGCTCGGTTTACCGTCCTGTGCTTAAAATAGGTTAAACGTACTGTCAAAAAAAGCCTCAACTTTAACCGACTAAAGTTGAGGCTTGTATATCTTTAAAGTTTCTTGATAGGCAGTCGCCGGCGGGGATTCTTTTTGTCGAGCGTCATGTTGCCAACGTAGACATATCCGTCGGCAATGTCGATGACGGCTCCCATCTCGTTGCCGCTTCTGACCCATATCTGGGGAATCTTGTCGGCAAATTCAACTCTGACGCGGCCGCTGTTCCACTTCTCCCACGTTCCGTAGAACACCGCTCCGCTATCGGTTCTTCCCTTGGTGTACATTGACGCCGTGCTGTCGGCATTCAGATTTAGTACCCAAATTTTGCCAACCTCATCGTTAAACTCGTAGGAACCGGCATTGATGCTGTCGATTGGCAAAACGTCAGCCTCGTCGTCGGCTTCGGTTACCACACCCTCTGTACTGGTCTTCTGACCTTGCTCGGTCAAGTTGCACCCGGCAAGCCCGAACGCAACCGACACAACTGTCACTGCATAAACTAACTTTTTCATTTCTGAGATTTAAGTCCGTGTTAAGTAGTTTAGATTCAGCCTCTTGACAACGGCGAGTCAAAGCATTGACTTTCAACTCTCCAATCTCTTTGTAGTCTCGCGGCAACTGCCGTTGTGTCGGCTCTTGTCAAGAGATATTATAATTATGTCGCAAAATTACAAAAAAATCTTTAATAAAGTTACCATTGTCTAAATTTTTCATCATCTTCGCTCGCCACTATCTATTCTCAGGACAGCCGCATCAAAAATTTTTGCGTTAACCTGCCTAACTGACTGATGCTCTGATACTCCTCGCGTGGTTCCCAAACTCCCCACTATCTATTATCTACTATTCACTATTTTTTTGTATCTTTGTCCCCCGGTTTTCACATATCACATCAAATCTTTCTTAATTGTTTAAGTTACTTTATGATACACAAGTTTTCTATTCTCGTGGCCTTGGCGGCTATCTTGCTGCCTATCAAGGCCAAAGCCGACACGCTGCTTGATTTTTATATGGGCGACGGCAATGCATTGGAACTATTTTCGGCCGACGGAAACAAAGCCTCGCTACCTATGTCGTCCAACGGCCTGACGGTCGACGTCGTCAACGGTATCACCGGCCAAATCACCCTCAAGGGCTTCTATCAGGGAAATTTTGACGTCGATTTCCACTTTGACATCGTGACCGGTTTCTATATCCAGCCCGGCACTTTCCCGGCGCGCGACACCAAGCCCGACGGCACCCCGGCCGACTATGCCGGCAAGCAACTCGTCGTTACCCGCGCGCTCAAAGCTGAGTCATCGTTAGGTTGTGTCTATTTTGCCGTGCCCGATACCCTAAAGGCTATCGTTGACCTCGCCCCGGGCATCCTCCACAAGACTTCCCACACCGCCAACGCCCTCGGCGGCTATGACTTCACCATGGGCCTCGGCCAAAGTATCACCGGCGACCAACTTGCCGCCGTCATGAACTACATCGGCCAAAACTCGACTCTGGGCAGCCTGCTTGAAAAACTCGGCGACAAGGTCACCATCTATACCGGTGCCGTCACCCTCGCCATCACCGACCCCGCCACCGGCCGCTCGTCAAAAGAACTTAATGTAGACACCTACACGCTTTCGACCTACGTCTCAAACGCTATTGTCACTGAACGTTACAACGGTGCCGACCGCTCATATCCGGCACGCGTAACCACCACTTCGACCTCCAACGGCAACATCGCCGTCGACCTCTATAACCTTGGAAACAACGGCTTTGCCCTCGCCAAAACCAAAAACGATGACGGAAACGCAGCCATCAACATCAACCCATTGACACTGACTATCAACCCCGGAGACGAAAAGTTCGCTTTTGACATCGCCCAGCCATGGGCCGTCAACCTCAGTGCGTTCACATCCCTCGTTGACCGCGGCGGTAACCTCATCGGCCAAGGAACCCTATGCGCCGCTAAAAAGGGCCTGTTCGGCCAATACACCGCCGACACCTCGCTCCCCATCGGCGGTAGCATTGAAACCCTCGAAAGCAACCTGACCCACGGAGGCAAAAACAGTTGGACCGACGTCACCGGCGGCGACTTCACCCGTGCCATTTCAACCACCATGCGCCTCAACTTCACGACTCCCTACCTGTGCCACTACACTTTATCCAACTCCTCTGTTGCCGAAAATACGGTCATCGAACTACAACACAATCAATACCTTACGCCCGATGTCGCCATTGTTGACTCGACTTGCACCGCTACCATTGCCGACGGTAACATCTATCTGACGCTCGACCTGAGAGCGGCCGCCGTGGGCGCTGACTACATCGACGGTTACCAAATTGGTGTGCGCCACTACAACGAACTCCTTGACATCATCCCCTCTACCTATTTCCATGACGAACTCGGCCTCAAGGAAGCAACCCTGCTCGACGAAAGCCACGTTGCTCCGGCCGCCCTCGCTGTGACAACCGAATCCGGTACCACCTCGAGACTCAACTTCATTGTCCCCGTCGACCAACTCGTCAACCACAACTCCAAAATACCCTTTATCGGACAAAAAGAGATAGCCGCCGGACAAAAACTCCAACTGTTTGTCAAAACAGCCTACGCCGACGGCTCAACCCCCTCGTTCCACTCCCTGCAACTCGTCGACATCAACGACCGCACCTCCACCGGCATTGAGGCAGTGACCCCCGACGCCACCCCCGCCGTTTACTACAACCTCAACGGCATCATCGTTGACCCCGCCACCGCCGCCCCCGGCGTCTACATCCGCCGCCAAGGCGCCACCGCCACCAAAATCACCCTCTAAAACCGGCGCGACAATAAACAAAAAAGCCACTTCTTGATGCAAGGGGTGGCTTTTTTTATGAACAGATAGAAACAGGGGGCGCTAATGCTCGTGGCGAGGAGATATGCCCCCTGTAGATTTTGCTGTATTGCTGTATTTATTGCTTGACGTGAAATATCGCTCGACGGGTTGTGAAACTTGGAGAAATGTTGTATCTTTGCATTTCGGACATCGCACGCGTTGTCCCTACGTTCTCACTGTGAGGCAAAACTTTGTGTTGCAACGGTTTAAACTATTGCTCTGATGACATCTCTGATTAAAAAGATAACGCTGACGCTTGTTGCGGGCCTGGCGGCGCTCGCCGTCCGGGCGCAAGAGGATGTGCCGCTCATTAACTTTGGGCCGGCAAAGCAATTGCTGACGTTGAACGCCCACGTTGGTGCGGGCAATAGTTTGATATCAAGCAATTTGGAGTCGGCTTTCCCGTCGATTACCGAGTCGAGCCTCAACGCCGGCTGGGCATTTCTTTTCGGTGCCACGGCCGAGGTGGGGCTGCGCGATTATCTGGCGCTGGGAACCGAGGTTAACTTGCTGATTGATAACTATACGGGCGACATTATCGTTCATCGCGAGGCGTCTCGCCAGGTGTCAAACATCTTCCTTCGCAACCACTTTTATGCCATCAATTTTCCGGTCTATCTGTCATTGAAGATGAATTTGGCGTCGACCGTGCGTTGGAACGTCGACGCCGGCCTCTATTATACCTATGGTCTGGGCGGCAAGCAGCATCAAACGGTTTATAACGCCGTTGTCAATGACCTCGGCCAGCAGATATTGTCGTCCTACAGCACGACCTCCAACTACTACAACGACTCGCGCTCGTTTATCAACTCGGCCCACAAGGGTGACATCGGCCTCCACATTGCCAGCGGCTTGACGTTCCGCGACCGCTACATTCTTGGAGCGCGTGCTCGCCTCGGTCTCAAAAACATTGCCAACACCGTGGGGCTCATCCACCCCAATATCCATAACTTCTCTTTCATGGTCGTTATCGGCTATCGATTCTTTTAACTGTCTAAGTATCAACGAAAATGGATAAATTAAAAAAGATAACACAACATTGGCGGCCGGCGGCGATGATTGCTGCAATCCTCATCGCTTTTACCGGCCTGAGCGGCTGTATTACCATCGAGGACGACCCCTATTATGACGACATTGTCGGCACTTGGGAATTGACAGGCGTCCCTTACCGCGACATCAACCAATTTGAATTCTACTATGACGGAACCGGTCGCTACAACGCCTTCAACCTCTGGGGCGATTGGGACTCGTGGTACTTCCGCTACTATATGCGCGGTTCCCATCTCGAGATTGACCTTGAGGACGGTCAGCACTGGGATTACATGTGGGCAATTCGCGGCAATAATCTGATATTGACCGACTTGCAAATTCCCGATAATATACTTTTCTATCGCTATGTCTACAGATAAGAAACTGTATACCGATTCCACTTCGGGCCGCGAGGTCGAGATTGCAACCGGCCCTACACCGCCCCCAACCGGTCCGTGGAATCCGCCCGGTCAATCAAAGTGGACCGAGGTTGAGCACTTGCCCCAATGGGACGAGGAGTTTTATGACGTCTATACGGCCAAGAAGCACGGTAAATGGCTGATGCTGAAGACGCTGCGCCCCGAGTTCAAAGGCAACCCCGAGATGGAGGCGATGATAGAAAAGGAATTTGACGTGCGCTACAACCTGGCCCATCCCGCCATCGTCATGATTAACGACTTTGAAGAAGTGCCGGGTTTGGGGCGTTGCATTATCACCGACGACGTCTATGGCGACCCCCTCAGCAGCCTCATCGAGAAACACGCCGTCACTCCCAAGCACATCGAGCGCCTGCGCACCCAACTTGTCAGCGCCCTCGAGTATATACAGCAAAACCACCTCGTTCACCATCCCATCCGCCCCGAGCGCATCATTTTCACCGAAAACATCGGCAACCTGAAACTTATCGACGTCGGCTTTGACCAGCGCTCGAGCCTTTCGCCCGCCGTGGCCTCTGAGGACATCAACAACTATGGGATGGTGCTCCTCGCCGCCCTAAACGCCTGTGACACGCCGTTCCCCGACCTGCGCCGTGTTGCCGAGCGATGTGTCGACCCTCGGCGACGCTATCGCAACGTCCAGTCGCTGCGCCTCGCCCTCGAAAACCGTCGCTCCAATCGCCTTCTGATTGTCATCATCGCTTTCCTCGCCATCATGATTGCCCTCCTCGCGTTCCTCAATTCCCGTCCACTCCTTCATTAACAAAGATACATCAACAACTTTATACCCCACCACCGCTATGGCCATTGAAATCAGACCTATAGACCCCACCCGCGGCAACCTCAAGAAATTCATCCGGTTTGGCATCGACCTCTACAAGGGCAACGACTGCTATGTCCCTCCGTTGATTATGGACGAAATCGGAACCCTCAGCCCTGGCAAAAACCCGGCGTTTGATTTCTGCGAGGCACAACTGTTCATGGCCTATCGCGACGGCAAGCCCGTGGGCCGCATCGGCGCCATCATCAATACCGCCGTCAACAGCCGCACGGGGCGCCGCACCCTCCGCTTCGGCTTCTGTGACTTCATCGACGACGCCGAGGTTGTCGACGCCCTCTTCGCCGCCGCCGAGAAGTGGGGCCGCGAAAAAGGGATGGACGAAATCGTCGGTCCGATGGGCTTCACCGACCTCGACTATGAGGGAATGCTCATCGAGGGCTTTGACGAGATGGGAACAATGTCGACCCTCTACAACTACCCCTACTATCCCAAGCAGATGGAACGCATGGGCTTTAAGAAGGAAACCGACTGGGTAGAATATCGCATGACCGTTCCCGACGCCGTCCCCGACAAACACTTGCGCATCGCCAACATCGTCAAGCAAAAATACAACCTGCGCGTCATCGACAACATCCCCTCGCGCAAGTGGCTCAAGGACAAATATGGCCTCGCCATCTTCAACCTCATCAACGAGGCATACGATGGCCTTTATGGCTACTCGCCGCTGACCCCGCGCCAGATAGAGCACTATATCGACATGTATCTGGGCGTGTTGCGCCTCGACTGCGTGTCGCTCATTGTCGACAAAGACGACGCTCTCGTTGGCGTAGGCATCTCCATCCCCTCGCTCGCCCGCGCCCTGCAAAACTGCCGCGGCCGCCTGTTCCCCTTTGGGTGGGTAGGCGTCCTCAAGGCCTTGAAACAGCAAAACGACGTCGTCGACCTGCTGCTCGTTGCCGTCAAGCCCGAATACCTAAGCAAAGGTGTCAACGCCCTCCTTTTCGCCCAACTCATCCCCGTCTACATCAAACTCGGCTTCAAGTGGGCCGAGAGCAACCCCGAGCTCGACGAAAACGCCAACGTCCAGAACCAGTGGCAATACTTCGAACGCCGCCAACACCGCCGCCGCCGCGCCTTCATCAAATCCCTCCGCTAATCATAAGTCATGCAGTATATAAGGTCAAAGTCTTATCTTAGAAAAGCGGACAAATTTATAGTCGCACTATAAATTTGTCCACATAGATATTTAGCAATTTCTTGCGATTTCGGCAGCGAGAGTGTTCATGGTGAGGCAGATTTCGCGAGAAAGCGGCGTTTTAGCCGGAAGGCCGAGGGAGATGATGAGCAGGCGGCCGGCGGCACAGAGTGTGAAGTCGTGGTCAGTGGGCTTGTAG
>JAFLTK010000051.1 GCA_022511505.1 Muribaculaceae bacterium | reverse complement strand
CCGCGATGAGTGACGTGACTGTTCTTTTGCTTACTTTCTTCATGTTGACTTCTACTTTCCTTCAGAAGGAGCCTGTGACCGTTATGACCCCGTCGTCGGTTTCAGAAGAGAAGGTGCCCGTGGCCAACCTCGCGCAGATTCTCATCAGCCCCGAAGGCAAAGTGTTTATCTCGCTGACCGGTGACCCGGACTCGAAAGAGAATCCCGAATGGGGCTCGGAGCCTATGCGCATCGCCGTTCTGGAACGCGCCGTCGGTGAATACAATAAACTCCACCCGAGTAAGCAAATCAAACTTACAGACCGTCAAAAAGTGACATTCTCCAAGATCAACGCCTTTGGTGTTCCCTTTGCAGCACTCCCCGCGTTCCTTGACATGTCTCAAATTGATCAGGACAAGATTATGGGCGACATGAGCCGCGCCGACGTCGGTATCCCCGTTGACGGCAACCGTAACCTTGACAACCCCAACGAGTTCCAAATCTGGATGCGCGCTATCTACAACAGTGGTAACGACAACCTCCAGGCTGCTATGAAGAAAGGTGAAGGTATCGCCGTTAAGGCCGATAGCAAAACCGAGGATTCGGTAGTGCAAAACGTTCTCGATAATCTTCAGACTCTCAAAATGAACCGCTTCAGTATCATGACAGCGCTTAAAACCGAGCAAGACTAATTATGGCACAGATTGAACAATCAGACAAGGGCGGCAAAAAGAAAAAAGGCGCCCAGAAAAAAATGCACATCCATGTCGACTTCACGCCGATGGTGGATATGAACATGCTTCTGATTACGTTCTTCATGCTTTGTACAACCATGATTAAGTCTCAGACTCTTTCTATCTCGTTGCCCTCCAACGAGAAGGTTGAGAATGAAGCGCAAATGAACAAAGCAAAAGAATCAGAAGCGATTACGCTCATCCTTGCTACCGAGCGTGACAAGGATGGCAACATCAAGAAGGATGACGAGGGTAACGAACTCAACACCGTCTACTACTACTTCGGTAAACCCGAACTTCAGGACCTTGGCGGTGGTCAGTTTGCAACTAACCTGAAAGCCGAAAAATTCCTCGGCAACGAAGGTTCTACCCAGCGTGGCATCCGCAAGATCCTCCATGACCGCAACACCAAGGTATTGGAAAAGATCGATGCTCTTAAAGCCGATTGGCGTGAGCGCAAGTTCTCGCCCAACAAGGACATAAACGACTCGATCTACCAGGCCCGCGCTAAAGAGATTCGTAACGACTCTACTTTGACCCGTCCCGTTGTTGTGATCAAGGCCACTCCCGAAGCCTCATGGTCAAGCCTCATCGGCGCTCTCGATGAGATGCAGATTAATCAGATTGCCCGCTACCAGATTGACAACATCAATGGCGTAGACTCGGCTATGATTATTGCCTACCGCTTGAGCCACCCCGGTAAGTAATCCTTTGATGATTGATATATTAACCTTTAAAAAGTTCTGAAAAATGGCAAAAGATGTAGATCTTTCATCAAAAGAATGGCGCGACCTTGTCTTTGAAGGCAAAAACAAAGAATATGGCGCTTATACCCTCCGAGCAGCTTCTCAGAAACGTCACAATCGTGCAATGATTGCCGTTATCATCATCCTCGCTGTCGTCGCAGCACTCGCCTTCCTGGTTAACACCGTGATGGAGAAGATTGCCGAGCAGCGTCCTACCGATGAAATCGAGCAGGAAATGGCAATGTTAGGCGATGCAGAAGCACCCGAGGATGAACCCGAGGAAGAGCAGCAGCGCGTTGAAGAACAAAAGCCCGAAGCCCTTCCCGAGGAAATCCTCAACACCGTGAAGTCTTCTGAAATCAAGATTACTGCCGACGAGGAAGTTACCGAAGAAATCAAGTCACAGGATGACCTGAAGAATGACGACCGTGCAATCGGTCAGACCAACTTCGACCAAGGTACCGACGACCTCAACGTCGTTCGTGAACACAAGGAAGAGGTTATCGTCGAGGAAAAGAAGCCCGAACCCGTCAAGGAAGAGGTCTTCACCGCAGTAGAGCAGATGCCTACCTTCCCCGGTGGCGATGCTGCCCTCATGCAGTACCTCAGCAGCCACATTAAATATCCCGCTGCTGCTGCCGAAAACGGTATCCAAGGCCGCGTTACTGTTCAGTTCGTCGTTACCAAGACCGGTGCTATCGGTGAAGTGAAGGTTGTTCGCTCTAAAGACCCCGACCTCGACAAAGAAGCCGTTCGCGTCGTTAAGAGCCTTCCCAAATTCAACCCCGGTCGTATGAACGGTCAGGCTGTAGCAGTTTGGTACACCCTCCCCGTAAACTTCAAACTCGCCACTAACTAATCCTTAGTTATACCCTACTCCCCTGCCGGGGCGCGATATCACGTCGCGCCCCGGCTATTTTACCAGTCTACCATCTCCCGGATTGAAATTTGTTAATCTCAAAATTGTTAATTACCTTTGTAACCATGAGTGAAGAAGAACTAAATTCCTATCGGTTTGGTCGAGGCGAGGAGCCTACTGACCAGATGCTGGAAGCAATCATGCGAGATGCTATGCTTGATGTCAAAGAGCGAGCCAAGAAAGCAGCTGAAGTCTTTCGTCAGAATTTTGAGAGGGAATATGCAGCGCTATACTCTAAATGGGCAACAAGAATCGAAAACGCAAGAAATGGAATATTCCAGCCATAAACCGGAGTTGATAATTATTGCCGGACCTAACGGTTCTGGTAAAACCACTGTGACCAATCAGTTTCTTCAACATGAGTGGTCCAAAGATACTGTTTACATTAATCCAGATAATGTAGCTCAAAGTCTTTTTGGGGACTGGAACTCAATGGACGCTGTTTTAAAGGCTGCTAATTATTGTCGGTCTTGGCGTGAAGAGTGCCTTAAAAAGAGACTGTCAATGGTTTTTGAAACAGTTCTTTCAGCCCAGGATAAGATTGACTTTATCTTAAAGGCAAAAGAAGCAGGCTATTTTATACGAATATTCTTTGTTGGCACAGCCAATCCTAAAATAAATGCTTCTCGTATTGCTCAGAGGGTAATGGAGGGTGGCCATGATGTTCCAATTACCAAAATCATTTCTCGTTATTCAAAATCAATGTTAAACTGCCGTATTATAGCACCCTTGGTAGATCGACTATATGTTTATGATAACTCAGTAGATGATGAAAATGCAAAAATACAATATCGTCTAACTGAAGGGAAAATTGCAAAACAATATGTTCAAAATATCATGCCATGGGCAAAAGTAATTCTTGAAAATGGACTGTCAGATGAAGAATTATCGAAATAATATAACGCCAACCTGTTCAAAATAAGCCTTATGGGTCAGACATTTGCCAACATATTGCTGCCGTTGCCGCTTCAAGGGACGTTTACCTACCTTGTACCGGAGGATATGAAAGACCGCGTAAAGCCGGGACACCGCGTCATCGTGCCCTTCGGTCGCAAGAAATTCTATACCGGTCTGGTAATGTCATTAACACCCATTGAACCAAAGGAATACACTGTCAAGCCTGTCGCCGAGGCGCTTGACCGAGCGCCGGTGTTGCGCTATCCGCAATTGAAACTCTGGGAATGGATAGCCGACTATTACCTATGTACCGTTGGCGAGGTCTATAATGCCGCCGTCCCGGCCGGACTGAAAGTGGAGAGCGAGACATGGCTTGAAATCAACCCCGACTATGAGGAGGACACCGATAATCGCCTTTCCCAGCGCGAGGCCCTTGTAATTCAAGCGCTTGACCACTCCAAGCGTGGCATGTCGGTTGCCGAAATTGAGAAAACCCTGAAATTGAACAACGTCAGCCACACCGCCACACGACTCCTCGAACGCGGTGCCGTCATCGTCTCCGAGAAACTCGTCGAGCGCTATCGCTCAAAAAAAGTGGCTTGCGTTGCATTGACCGGAACACCGGGCGACGACGACTGGGCGCGCCGTGCTTTTGACAGCGTCAAGAGCGCCAAAAAACAAGAAATGGCGCTGCTTGCCATGATGGACCTCTCGGGTTATGTCCACGGCCACGCGCGCGAGGTCACCAGAGCCGCCCTTATAGAACGCGCCGGCGTCAGCCCCGCAATCGTCAAAGTGCTCGAAACCAAGGGAATAGTCAGGCAATACAACAAAGAAATCAACCGTTTTGCACCGAGCGCGGCAGTCGTCGGCGACCTCCCTACCCTATCTATCGCCCAAAAGCGCGCCATGAACGAGGTCCACGCTTCGTGGATTGACCATGACGTCTCGCTGCTCCACGGCGTCACTTCGTCGGGCAAAACCGAGATATATATCCATCTGATTGACTATGTGTTAAAGCAAGGGAGACAGGTGCTTTTCCTCGTACCCGAAATCGCGCTGACAACACAACTGACCGGACGACTGCAACGCGTTTTTGGCGATAAAGTCGTCATCTATCACTCAAAGTTCACCGACAACGAGCGTGTCGACATCTGGCGCAAAATGCTTGCCGACGGTGAGCCAAAGGTCGTCCTCGGCCCACGCTCGGCCGTGTTTCTTCCCTATCGCAACATAGGCCTCGTCATAGTCGACGAGGAGCATGAACCCAGTTACAAGCAAGTAGACCCGGCGCCGCGCTACAACGGTCGCGACACAGCCCTGATGCTCGCCCGCATGCATGGCGCGAAATCGCTCCTCGGTAGCGCAACCCCAACTATCGAAACCTATTGGAAAGCCTCCACCGGCCGTTATGGACTCGTCAACCTCGCCGAGCGCTATGGCGACGTCAACCTGCCTGCTATTCAGTTGATTGACATGTCGCTGGCACGCAAGCGCAAGGAGGTTGCCGATCCTTTTTCACTTATCACACGCGACATTGTCGCCGAAGCAGTCGCCACCAAACACCAGGCTATCGTGTTTCTAAACCGTCGCGGCTTTGCCCCGATGGTGATGTGCAGCCAATGTGGTTTTGTCCCGCGCTGCGAGACATGCGACGTCTCGCTTACCTACCACAAAGGCATCGACCGTCTCGTGTGCCACTACTGCGGCATGAAATACCCCCTGCCGACGGTCTGCCCGGCATGCGGCGAGCCGTCGCTCGAAATCAAAGGCTTTGGCACAGAGCGCATTGAGGACGAAGTGGCCGCACAGTTTCCCGACGTCCCCCTCGCCCGACTCGATCTCGACACCACCCGCAACAAGGACGGATATGAAAACATCATCGGCGATTTCTCGCGTGGCAAAACGAAGATACTTATCGGAACTCAGATGGTTACCAAGGGGCTCGACTTTGCCGGCGTCAGCGCCGTCGCCGTTGTCAACGCCGACACTATGATAAACCTCCCCGACTTTCGAGCCACCGAGCGCGCTTTCAACATGATTGAACAAGTAGCCGGACGTGCCGGGCGCCGAAACATACCGGGCGTGGTGGCCGTCCAGACCTATAACCCCTCCCACCCCATTTTTGACTATCTTATCGCCCACAATTACAACGGCTTCTACAACGAGCAAATCGAGCAACGCCGCCACTACAACTATCCCCCGTTCACCCGCATCATATACATATATATAAAGCACCCCGACGTCCACGAGGTCGACGACATCGCCACCGAATATGGGCGCCGCCTCCGCGCCCTGCTCGGGACACGGGTCAATGGACCCGAGGCGCCATACGTCTCGCGCGTGCAATCGCAACACATTCGCCGCCTCATGCTCAAAATCGAGGTCGAAGCCTCGATGAGCCGCGTAAAGGCCTTGTTGCGCAACCTCTACGTCGAGATGCACTCCGTCAAGGCCGCCATGAAGCGCGCCACCATCTACTATGACGTCGACCCCGTCTAAACCCGATACACATAAATGATGTCGGTATTCCCGATTACGATTAATAAACTCTTGTCATACTTTTTAGGCGAGACTTATGTAGGAGCATACAAATGCAATTAGAAATGTTGATGCCATAATTAAGAAAACATAAAGGCCTATAAATTCCCGAATTTGGCGGACAAAAACAAAAGCGGGGAACTTTTCACCTCTTTGGAGATAGGAGGCATCGCCAAACGCCTGACAAGACCAAAGAATTGAATAAATGCCCCACTATCCGGCTATCCTTGTCGTAGCCTCGAGACTACGGAGTAAACAACCACACAGAAGAGCGCCTAATCCTTCCTTCTACTCTTGTCTGAAAATATTGGCGATTTTTCCTATCAGAGAAAGAAAGCAAACGCTTTTTTATAGTCAACGGCATTTCTCTTCCATTGACAATCGCAAAGTTAAGCAATTAATTTGGATTAAGCACTCATAGAAATGGCATTTATTCAACAAAAAAATTAACATTGCTTATCGCTCTAATATTATTAAATATGTATTGGACTCGCGTCAATGTCCGCAGGGCGATGCACAAAAGACGTCGACCCCGTCTAAAAACCGGTTTGCGGCTATTTTGTCCCCGTTTTGGAAACATTTTTGTCTAAAACCATTCAAAACACTTGCCCGTTTGCAAAAAAAATAGTAATTTTGCAGTCACGAATATTCGACAGAAAAATTACCATCAATGGCCAAACAAAAAGTTTTATTCCTCGCCCAGGAAATACATCCCTATTTGCCCGAAACGACAATGTCGGTTGCTTGCCGACAGATAACTCAGGGTGTGCAAGAGCGAGGCTTTGAAGTCAGAACATTCATGCCCAAATATGGCTCTATCAACGAGCGCCGCAACCAACTCCATGAAGTTATCCGCCTCTCGGGCATGAACCTGATTATCGACGATACCGACCATCCGCTTATCATCAAGGTCGCCACACTGCAACCCTCACGAATGCAAGTTTATTTCATTGATAATGAGGACTATTTCATGCGTCCTCCTGTCAAGGAACTCGAGATTGTGCTTAGTCCTGACGACAACGACGAGCGCATCATCTTCTTTGCCCGCGGCGTAGCAGAAACGGTCAAGAAGTTGCGCTGGGAGCCGGCAATCATCCACTGTAGCGGTTGGGTATCGGCTCTCGCACCGAGTTACATCAAGCATATCTATAACGATGACCCGTCGTTCAGAAACGCGCGCATCGTCTATTCGCTCTATGGCAACGGCTTTGAGGGCGCGCTCAACGAGCGGTTTGTCGAGAAGATGCGCCTCGAAGGTTTCAGCAACGAGATTCTTGAAGTTCTTGGAGATGGCGCCACAACGGCCGCCGACCTCAATCGCCTCGCCTTGGCTAACAGCGACGCTGTTGTTGTAGCATCGGCCGACGCCGACCCCGCGCTGATTGAGTTTGCCGAAGCGGCCGGGAAGCCCGTACTCCCCTATAGCGACGATGCCGCAACAGCAGCCGCTCGCTACGCCGATTTCTACAACTCGCTGCTTTGATAGCCAACCGGCTGACACAAAAGAAATTAACACTCTCGCCTCTTTCCATTTTTGCACATATAAATGAAACATCTCGCTTTTATAGCATCATTGATAACAATCGTGACGGCTCTGGTCACCACCTCGTGTGAAGACTCCTCAACGGTTGGCTCGACGTTAATCGACAACAACATTGAAATTGTTGTCGACTCGACCTACACTGTAAGCGGCGTCTCGGTAGCCAATCCCGAGGTGCGCTCGCGAACGGTCACCCAACTCCTCGGTAGCGTCAACATCAAGGGTTTCGGGAACCTGTCAAGCGACGTCGTCACCCAGTTTATATCCTCTGAAAGCATCGACACGACCGGCATCACAATCAACGATATCGACTCAATCAAGTTGATCCTCGGGATGCGCCGCGGCTCGTTTGTCGGCGACTCAGTCATCCCGATGGGCCTGTCTGTTTACCCGCTTAAACGTCAACTCGAGAGCCCCATGTTCAGCAATTTCAATCCCGAGGACTATTATGACCCGGCCGATTGCTGGGGCTCTGCAATTTATGCCGCCACTGCGACTAATCTAAAGAACAGAAACGACTATGACGACGACTATCGTTATATCAACGTGACGCTCCCCCTCGAGTTTGGCCGCAAAATTTATAGCCAATACTTGACATCGCCCGAGACGTTCGCCACGCCACAGGCTTTCACGAAGTGGTTCCCGGGTCTGTACATCAAGAATACCTTTGGTAACGGCCGCATTATCAGCGTCGTATCAACGTCAATCAAGATGTTCTATCACCGCGACATGGTCTTTAACGGTAAAGATACAACCATCATCAAGTCAGGTATCTATATGGCCGTTTCGCCCGAGGTAATCACCAACAACAACATCTCCTACTCGATGGCAGAGGCTCTCAAAGAGCGCGCCGATGCCGGCGAAGCGATTGTTGCCGCTCCGGTAGGCTATGACGTTGAGTTCACATTCCCCGCCCGCAAGATTGTCGAAGACTTCCGCAACGCCGGGACTCCGATGGCCGTCATCAACTCGCTGACGTTCAAGTTGCCGGCCAAATACATCCCTAACGACTATAACCTGGCGCCGCCTCCCTACTTGCTGATGATTAAGAAGTCAAAGAAAGATGAATTTTTTGCTAAGTTCCAGTTACCCAACAATATCGACTCTTTCTATGCCAGATATAACACGGCGACAGGAACATACGATTTCACATCGATGCTCAACTATATCAACCAACTCGCCGGACAAGACAGTATTGACGACGAGGATATTGAGTTTGTGCTGACACCGGTAACGGCAACTTTCAGCGAATCGGCCCAATCGACCTCATCGTCATTATACTATTACTATTATGGTTACGGACAACCGTCGTCGACTCAGACACTCGAGTCGCTGACCCCATACGTCATGACCCCGGTAATGTGTAACCTCGACTTCAAGAACGCCAAGGTCACGTTTACCTACAGCAAACAAAAAATTTAATCACCGTTTTGGTGGCATAATCAAAAAAATGTTGTAAATTTGCACCGTCAAAAGTTGGCCATCGCGTCGCTTTTGAACGTTAAGCCGCAATAGCTCAGTTGGTTAGAGCATTTCATTCGTAACGAAAAGGTCGTGG